>JAJYRI010000058.1 GCA_021794175.1 bacterium | reverse complement strand
ATACGTTTGAATATTTCAGCACGAGGCGACGAAGTTGGTTGCGAGCACGATGCAAGCGCGATCGTACCGTGCCGATCGAGCAGCCCATGATCTCGGAGATCTCTTGATAGCTGTACTCCTCGATATCCGCGAGCGTAAGCACCTGTCGCTGGTCGGGTGAGAGCGCGTCGAGCGCTTTTGCCATGGTTTCGCTGTATTGCCCTTCGAGGTACTCCTCGATCGGCTCCACGGCGAGCGGGCGCTCGCCTCCCCATTCCTGCGGTGCGTTATCCTCTGGGATCTCATCGTAATAACGTCCTTTCCGTCGCCGAAGTTCGTCGCGGTGCAAGTTTGTGATGATCCGGTAGAGCCAGGCTTGAAACGAGGTTCCCGGCGTGAAGCTGCGCCACGCCCGGTAGACGCGGATAAAGGCCTCCTGGACGAGATCGCGGGCATCGGGTTCGTTGCGCGTGAGCCGATACGCATAGGAATAGGCGATCGAACCGTACTGTTCGATCGCTCGTTCTAGAAAAGCCGCCTGTTCGGCACTCGGCGGTTCGATCGCCTTACGCGCTGCACCCACGGGCGCTTGGGTTCCTCACCGGGCATGCGGGATGCCTGCCGCCCGCTCCGGGCGCGGGCCGGAGCCTCGCGACGGTCGCGAGGGCTCGGGGCACTAGCTCTTTTTCCAGAGCCGGCGGCCGAGCCGCCAGAGAATCCAGGTGACCGCGAGCGCGATCGCCGAGATCAGCGCAATATCGAGGATGACGATCCCGGCGTATTCGCTGCCGCCGCACGCCGAGACGATGCTCGCCACCAAGGAAAGCTCGAAGAGCTCGAACGGATTGCTCGTCTCGCCGTCGATCGATCGCGCTTCGGCGAGCGCGCCCCCGGCAACCCAGGCCGCGCTGCGTGCAATAAAGGCAACCCGCCCGTTGGGGCCGACGATGAAGAGCTCGTCGTTATGTACGTAATGCCCCGTCGTGTCTTCGATCGACGAGATGACGAAGCGGTTGAGGAGATGCTGGATCGTCGATCCGGTGCCGGTTGCAAGCGTCCAGCGCGACGGAATCGCACCGAAGCGAACGCCGTAATTTTTTAATACCGCCGGAGAATCGTAGGTTGGATCGATGGAAATCTCCAGCAAATGCAGATGTTTCGGATCGATCTGTTGCTGCAAACGCGCAAATTTTGCGCTCGTGAGCGGGCAGAGATCGCCGGGCGGGCAACGCGTATAGATAAAACTGAGGAGAAGTGTTTTTCCGCGGAAGGCCGTTGCGAGATCGAACGGATGCCCCGAGGAATCGACGAGGGTTACGTGGGGCAGGTAGCTTCCTAAATCGATAATAACGACTTTTCCGCGCGCGGGCAGTCCGGCGACGAAGGGGCGCGCGGGTACCGCTTCGCGCAGCGTCCACGGTTTCGTCGCTCGGTCGAGAAGACCGTCGACGCCGATGCCGGGGCGGAGAACGGACGCGTTTTTTGGAACGCGAAAGCGATAGGTGCCGGGTTGGAGTTGGAGCGTTGCACCCCGGGTCGAGGCGACGATGGTGTGCTGCGGTGCGACCCCAAGAACCGTTGCGTGGATGGGGAGCAGCGAGATCGCCAAGAGGAAGGGGAGCATCACCCTACGATACTGCTTTTAACTCCCACCGGGGTGGATGAAGGTCGCTATCGCCATCCATATACCGAGCGCGACGATGACTGCGGAGAGCGCGAAGGTGATGATATTACCGAGCAAGCCGTTCCTTCGATCGCCGATCACCCGTTTGTCGTTGACCAAGACCAGCAGAAAGCCGAGGACGATCGGTAGGACGAAGCCGTTGAATGCTTCGATATCGTTGGTCATATTCACCAACGGAAGGTTCGGGATCAGCACGATTCCCGCGGCGAGTACGACGCTGCCGATATAGAGAGCGTAAAAGCGCTTCGCCTTGAGACAGCTATCGTTGAGCGAGCAGCGCCATTCGAATGCTTCGCCGAATGCCCACGCCGTCGCCAGCGAGACGACGAACGCGCCGAGCATCGACGCGCCGATCAGCGCCGCACCGAAGGTGACGCCCGCGAATTTTCCAACCAACGGCTCGAGCGAGAGCGCGGCGTGTGCGGCGTCGCTCACGGGGATATGGTGAACGAAGAGCGTTGCGGCGGTCATGACGATGACCGCGATCATAATCAGTTGCGTCGCAACCGAGCCGAATGCCGTGTCGATGCGCGCGAAGGGAAGATCGCGTGGTTGCAGGCCCTTATCGACCGTCGCGCTCTGCTGGTAAAAGATCATCCACGGCATGATCACGGCGCCGATGTTCGAGGCGATCAGTAAGAGATAGTGTTGGTCGCCGAGCGGCTGTGCGCCGAGGATGCCGTGGAAAATGATCGAGTGGAGGTTGGGTTTGGCGGCGATGGCGGCGGGAATAAAAAGCAATTCCATGGCGCAGAGTGCGAGCGCGAAATACTCGGCGCGCTTGTAACTCGCGGTGAGAATAACGACGGTCAGCGCGATCGCGGCGGTAACGATGAACGGCGCCGGCGGCAGACCGAAAATCACCGCCGCGCCGGCGATGCCGGCAAATTCGGTAACCAGTGCGGCGATATTGGTGACGAGCATCGTGCCCAGCGAGAGCCACGCCCAGCCCATGCCGTAATGCTCGCGGATCAGGCGCGCGTGCCCCTTACCGGTGGTGGTACCGAGGCGCACGGTCATCTCTTGCACGACGAAGAGCGGCACGATGAGTAATATCTGCAGCAGGACGAGCGAGAAGCCGTACTGCGCGCCCGAGGTCGCGGCGGTGGTGATGCTGCCGGCCTCGGTATCGGCGAAGGTGACCACGATGCCCGGCCCCGCGACGGCAAGCAGCCGAAGGAGCCATTGCTTCCAAGCGGTCTTTTCCGACGAGAGCGAGCGGCGAGCCCCAAGCGAAGCCATGATGGCTGTTAGGTTAGCCTAAAAAGCTCGCCTGCCCTGCCGCAAATGTCGGTGTGAACGCGTTTTCGAACACCGCGATCGCTCTCGATCCCCTCTCGAAAGCGATCGCGGCGGAGGTCCGTGTGCTAGTCGCCCGGCGGGAACGCGTATTGCGGATCGGGGGCCGGGGTGCCGACGTCGATCACGATCTGCTGGTGTGCGATCAGCGGGATGCGTTTCGGATTGCCGGTGAAGCGACTGCCGTTGAGCCAAACGGTAACCGGGCCCTTAAAGCCGGCGACGTCGTTCGCGCGGAGCGGTTGCCCCCAGATCGTAAAGAAGTCGCCGAGGTGGAAGAGGCGCACGTGCGGTGATTCGACGTGGATGATGCCCTCGGAATCGTGAGTGTGAATCCAATAGAGGCAGCCGGCTTGCGGGTTATTGGGATTGGGAACGAAGCCGACGTATTGCGGAATCGCGATCTGCTTGCCGTTGACGAAGAGCGCCAGATGTTGGTGCACGTGCAGCAGAACGGGCTCCGGTGCGCTATCGCACTTGATCCCGTTGACCGCGAGGCCGCGCCCGCCGATCGCCGTGTCGCCTTTGGGGAAGAGGTTCTCTCCGAGCGTTCCGCCGTCGATCAATTGGAAGGGCGTCGGCTGCGGTTTGGCACCCGGCGCGAGCGATGCCGCGGCCGAGGGCGTCGGCGTTGCATAGATTGCGGCGATGCGCTGCGTCTCGCGCCAGCGGAAGATGCCGAAGCCGAGAAAAACGAGCACGACGACAACGGCGAAGCCGATGTAGATCGGGCGCATGGGATCGCGCGGCGGCGGCCCATGCGAGGTCCCCCGTTCGTCACGGCGGCGTTGCGCGCGGCTAGATTGGCTCACTTTCGGATCCTCGTGCTCTTTTCAGAAGGGAGTGGTAACGGTTACGCGGCCGTGGTCGCGGTTCGTGCGTACGGCGCATCGGTTGGTTCGAGAACGCGCCCTGGGACGAGGTAGTTCCGCACGTAGTCGCCGACGGCGTCGGCGAGCGGCGAAATCTCCGCGTTGTATCCGGAGGCACGTAAGCGATCGATGCGCGCACAGGTGTAGTACTGATATTTCGCGCGAAGATGTTCGGGCATCGGAATAAACTCGATGCGCTCGGGAATCTCCAACGCGGCGAAGATCGGGCGCACGAGATCGAGCCAGGTCTGCGCTTTCCCGGCGCCGACATTGACGAGCCCGACGCTTCCGCTCTCGGCGAGGTGCAGCGTCATCTCCGCGGCGTCTTTTACGTAGAGAAAATCGCGCCGTTGCTCGCCGTCGGCGTACTCCGCGCGATCGCTCTTGAAGAGACGGATGACGCCGCCTTGCCTGATCTGCTCGAACGCTTTGGCGACGACGCTGCGCATCTCGCCCTTGTGCTCTTCGTTGGGCCCGAAGATATTAAAGTATTTGATGCCGCAAATTTGCTCGAACCACCCCTGCCGTTGGGCGTAACAATCGAAGAGGTGCTTCGAATAGGCATAGGCGTTCATCGGGCGTAACGAAGGCAACGGCGCTTCGTCGTCGAGGCATTCCTCGAGAGCGCCGTAGGTCGCAGCCGACGATGCGTAAACAAAACGTATCTCGCGTTCGAGCGACCAACGCGCGAGGCGTTTGGTGTACTCGTAGTTATTGCGCATGAGAAAATCGGCGTCGCACTCGGTGGTCGAGGAGCATGCGCCGAGGTGGATCACCGTCCGGATCGGCCCGAGCGAGTCGGGATCGCACTCGATCGACTCGGTCAGGTCGTCGGCATCGAGATAATCGGCGAAGCGCAGCGGGACGAGGTGCTTCCATTTTTCGCTCTCGTCGAGCCGATCGACGACGAGCACGTCGTCGATGCCGCGACGATTCAGCGCCCAGAGCACGGTGCTGCCGATGAGCCCCGCGCCGCCCGTGAGAAGAATCCGCCCGTTATGAAGGTCGTTCATGGTCGAAGCCTCTCGGTTCCCTAATCGACGTAACGAACCTCCGTCATCATGCCGCCCATCATGTGGACGGCGTTATGACAGTGCATCAGCCAGGTTCCCGGGAAGGCGTCGGCGACGAAGCGCCAGGTCATCGTTCCCTTCCACGGCGCGACCAAAGCGGTGTCCTTCAGCGGCGGCCGAGCGAGCGGGATGCCGTTGCTGGAGACCAGCGCGAAGCGGTGGCCGTGGAGGTGCATCGGGTGCTCCATGTCGCTACGGTTTTCGAAGCTGATCTCGACGCGGTCGCCCCGCCGGACGAGGAGTGGCGGCACGTTCGGCCAGGATTTCCCATTCATCGTCCAGCGACCGGGAACGTGCGGGTCCTTATCGAGGATGTAGTGCGCCCGGCGATCGGCGTGGTACGGAGGCAGCGAGGGTGCCCGGCCGCCCGCGCCGAGGTAGGTGAAGCTTTCGATCCCCTCGAGCATCGAGGAGACGCCCATCGGGGAACTCTGCTCCATCCCCGGCGTCGCGACGAGCGCCGCCTGTTGGTAGGCCGTCGGCGTCGAGAGGAGCGTTTGCAGCAGCCACGCCCCAGGCTTGCGCACTTCGAACCAGGCATCGAGGCGTTCGGCGACGCCGAGGCGCAGGGCGTCGACGGTTACGGGTTGTTGGAGGCGATTGCCGTCGGTATGGGTGACGGTAAGCCGGTGACCGGCGAGGCGCAGGTAGCGCGTCTGCGTGGGATTGGCGTTGAGAATGCGCAACCGCACGCGATCGCCGACGTTGACCGAGAGCGGCGCGCCGCTGGGATAACTATGGCCGTTGATGCAATGCGCGAGATAGGCGACTTCGTCGTCCATTTTGTCGCCGGGGCGCATCGCGAGCATCTCCGAGGAGTCCATCGGGTCGGTCATCGGCGCATCGCTGCGTCCATGCGTCGCCGCACGGAAGCTCTGCATATCGGCAACGTCGTGCAGCACGATGACGAATTCTTTATCGGCGCGCTCTTCGTGTGGTTCGTCGATGATGAACGCGCCGAAGAGCCCGCGCACATCGCCGGCGCCGTCGTGATCGTGATACCAGCGCGTCCCGGCGGGCTCGGCGTTGAAGGCGTAGTGGAAATCGCCGCCGTTGGGAACGGCGGCTTGCGTGATGCCGGGAACGCCGTCCATGTCGTTGGGAAGGATGAAGCCGTGCCAGTGGATCGTGCCGGGGCGCCCGGCATCGTTGCGAAAATGGACGCGCACCTTGCCGCCGCGCACGACGCGCAGCAGCGGCCCCGGAATGCTGCCGTTATAAGCAAGCGTGGGAAACGATGTACCCGCGCTCGGTGAAAAAGTGAAGGGGGCTGCGCGAATCGTGCGTTCGAGCACGCCGTTCTCCGCCGCGCGCGCGTCGAACGGCGCGACCGCTGCGACGAGCAAGCCGCCCGCGCCTGCGGCAAGGAACGAGCGGCGTTTCATTTATCGTGAGTCTCCTATTTCGATCGTCCGCGTAAGGTGCTTCCCGTCGTAGTTCAACCGCAGCGTCCATGGACCCGCCATATCGAAATGAATGCGAGCCGTCCATACGTGCGGGTCGCTCGTTTGGTGAAGCGCGGTCGTCGAGCCGTGCATTGCGCCCCCGCCCATCGACATCGAGGTGACGATGCTCGCCGACTTCGGCACCGTCATCGGGAAGCGAACGGTGACGATGACGGCGTCGTGTCCGGGGATCGGCTTCGTGGTGAGGATCGGCATCATGCCGCCGCGCCCGCCGTCGAGGCTGGAGAGGTAAGCGACGATTGCGGCGACTTGCGGTTTGGTAAAGCCGAAGTTCGGCATCGGCGCCCGCGGATGCGCGATGAAGTCGGCGATCTGCGTCGGCGCGAGGCGGTGCTCGATGCCGAAGAGCGCGGGGCCGACGCCGCCACCGAAGGTCGCGCCGTGGCAGCCGCTGCAGCCGTTCGCCGCGACGAGATGCTCGCCCATGGCGATCTGCGCCTGGTGCGCCCCGGCCATGCCGGCCATGCCGCTCGATCCGGGACGGATCGAGACGAGCCGCGCCCCGACCGGCGGATTCCAGAGATAGCGTTTCCCCTGTTGAAACGGTCCGGCCCAATCGAAGGCGAAAGCGATCGACGGGCGCGCACCGGGTTGCAGCGCGAGTTCGCCGGTGACTTTCAGGTTCGGTAGAAAATTATAAGCGTCGTCGAGGATGTATTGGCGGTTGAGCGTGTCGCTCGATGCAACGTCGTAGCGCACGAGCACGTGATTGCGCCAGCCGAAATCGCGTTCGATCTCGAGCATCGCACCGTGAAACGGCGTCGCGCCGACGTTGATATCCGGGCGCGCATCTTGGCCGAGATAGTACATCGTTTGTACGAACCAGGCGCGCGTCTGATAGCTGTAGTAGAGTCCCTGCCGCGTGAATGCGTCGCCGGCGACGTAGGCGCCGCCGGAACCGAAGAGCGGTGCGGTTCCCTTCATAACGACCGCGCCGAGCGCCCACGGGCGCACCATGCCGCCGTAGCTGAGGTTGAGATCGAGCGTGCGCGGCCCCGCTTGCGGGCTGTAATCGAGCGCGTCGCCGACCGGGCCGCTATTGGTGAGCCACGAAGCGTTATACATCCAATTTTTGGTCATGCCGCTGAAGGCGACGCCCCAGCGTGCGTCGTTGGGGTTGAAGCTGTTCTGTCCGCTCGTCTGCGTTGCGAGCAGATAGTTTCCGAGCGTCCAACCGTGCGCGGGCATGAACGGGAATGGGGTATGGAATTTACCGACCTGGATCGAGTTGCTGCCGTGAAAGAGACCGTTCCACGACAGCCACATCTGCTCGGTAACGCCGGGGAAGCCGCTATCGACGATGGGCTGCTCGCTATACCAGGTCACGTGCGGGCCGATGAATCCGCCGCCTAAGAGCGAGAGCGTCTGCGCGACGGTCGAAGCGGGGTGCGATTTATTGGCGAGCAACGTCTCGACTTGCAGGCGCAGGGCGAGCGGAAATGCCTGCCGCTGTTTGCGATAATCGAGATCCTGAAAATTCGACATCATCGTCATCATGCCGTAGGGAGTCATGCCCGGAAACGTGGTGTGGCAGGCGGTACACGAGAGGCCCTGGCCGTTGGCGAAGGCGGGGATCGCCTCGGCCCTTCCCTGGGAGAGGAAAACAAGCGAGCCGACGAGCGTCAAAAGGAGAAAAAGCCGGCCCGGAAGCCCTCCGCGCAAGGGTAAGCGGCCGGGGCGCGTCGTACCTAGGCGGCCCCCCATCGTCAATTCCAGAGTGTCATCCATGCCGATTCGTCCGTTTCCCCCACAAGCAGAGAGCGTCAACTATATTTGCGCGATTCTCGAACGCTTTCCGGAACTCGCATCGCTACGAGCGCACCCCAATGACGGAACGCTCGAACTGGGCTTCGCAGTTCGCGGTCGGCTGGAAAAATCGAACCAAGCAGCCCTCTCCGAAGCGATCGCCGACCATTGCGCTTGCTTCCTCGATCTTTCGCGCGAAGAGCCTGCGGCGTTGCGCGTGCGTTTCGAAGCCGATCGCGCGACGTCGTTCGTGACGGTCGTTCGCGACGGCGGCACGTTTAGTAAAGATGAGTTGGAGATGCTCTGCGCATTCTTCGATGCGCGCTTCGGCGATGCGCTCGTGCGCAGCCGTCCCGCCGAAGAACTCGCGCTCGACGAAGATCGTGCCGCCGCCGACGAAGCGGCGTTCTACGCGGTCGAAAGCCTGCGCGATCCGTCGCGAGCCGGTGGGTTGATCGGTTTCCGCGAAGGCCAACGCGTCTTGGTCTATTTTCTCAACCAGCGCCGGAAAGGGAAGGCATCGCCTCGCCGTTAGATCGTTTAAACGTCCTCGTCATCGGGGATATCGTCGGTTCGCCGGGACGCGATGCGGTAAAACGCTACGTCTCGGTATTGCGCGATCAGTACGATATCGACGCCTGCATCGCCAACGGTGAAAATATCGCCGCCGGCTTCGGTTTGACCGCCGCGACCTGCGAGGATCTTTTCGAGAGCGGCGTCGATTTTCTCACCGGCGGCAACCATACGTTCGATAAGCGCGACTTCAAAGCGTTTCTCGACAGCAGCGAGCGCGTGATTCGCCCGGCCAATTATCCGCCCGGCACCCCCGGCACGGGCGCCGGTACGTTGCGCATCGGCGACGTAACGTTGGGCATCATCAACGTGATGGGGCGAACCTTCATGCCGCCGGTCGACGATCCGTTTCGCGCGTTGGAGGCCGAGATCGAGAAGATGCGCGCGGTGACGTCGTGCATCGTGGTCGACGTGCATGCCGAAGCGACCTCGGAAAAACAGGGCCTCGCTCGGTTCGCCGACGGTAAAGTTTCTGCAATATATGGGACGCACACGCACGTGCAGACCGCGGACGAAGAGATTTTGCCGGGCGGAACAGCGTATATTAGCGATCTCGGGATGACCGGTCCCAGCGACGGTATCATCGGTATGGAGAGCGAAGCGGTGCTGTCGCGGTTTCTGACGGGTTTCTCGGATCGCTTCTCCGTCTGTAAAAGCGGAACCAAACAGCTCTGTGCTGCGGTTCTTTGCCTCGATACCCGCTCGGGCCGAGCGATTTCCATAAAACGCATCTTTCAACGAGGCATTCCATGAACGGCGAAACCACCCACCCCTTCACCCCGGCCACCCTCAAAGTTTCGGCCAAGAGTAACCCCAATGCCGTCGCCGGCGCGATCGCCGCTGCGCTGCGGCAACGCGACGGCGTCGAAGTGCAAGCCGTCGGCGCGGCTGCGGTCAATCAGGCCGTCAAGGCGCTGGCGATCGCGCGAGCCTATCTAAAAAATGAGTCGCTCGATCTCGTCGGCACGCCCTCATTTATCTCGGTGCCGATCGGCGACGAGGAGCGCACCGGAATATCGATTGCCGTGGAACGCCGGACGATCGTCGGCGGAGCCGCGGTTGAGTGATCGTCGACTTCCACTCCCACACTCTTTGTAGCGACGGAAGCCTCGAACCTCAAGCTCTCGCCGATATGATGGCGCAGCGCGCCGTCGAGGCCTATTCGATTACCGATCACGATACGCTCGCCGCGTACGGGCGCTTCACGCCGCACGCCGGCGCGCGCGTCGTGGTCGGAACCGAGATCAATACGTACTATCGCAACTCCGAGGTGCACGTCCTCGGCTATGGGCTGCGCGCCGACGACTCGGCGTTCGCAGCGTTTCTCGTGGAGAATCGCGAGCATCGGTTCACGCGCGCGCAACGCATGGTAGAGCAGCTCCAGGCCGGCGGTTATTCGATTACGATGGCCGACGTCGAACGACACGCGCAGGGTTCGAAGGTATTGGGACGCCCGCACGTCGCGCGCGCGTTGGTTGCCGGCGGCCTCGCGAGCGATATCGAAGCGGCGTTCCGGAATCTTCTACGGCGCGGCAGGCCGGGCTTCGTCCCCTCGACGTTCGTAACGCCGCAACGCGCGAGCGCCGCGATTCGCGCAGCGGGTGGGATCGCCGTGCTCGCACACCCCGGACGCGTCGCCGATGCGGCGATCGTCGATGAACTCTGCACCGCCGGTGAATTCGACGGACTCGAGATCTACTATCCGCTCCACGATGCCGACGATATCGCGCTCTACGAACGCAAGGCGCGCGAGTACGGACTGCTCGCGACCGCAGGCGCCGATTTCCACGATATCCGCTATCACAAGGGCGGGGTCGGTATGGAGGTCGATGCCGCAGCGCTCGCCCCGTTCTTCGCTCGCGTCGGCCTCGCGTAACCGGCGTTTGGTTAGCGCCCGCGTTCGGCGATCTCCGCCCGCAGAGCGACGATGCCATCGCGGGCGCGGAGTTCGAGCCGCTCGAGTGCCGCTCGTTGCCGCGCGACGAGTAACTCATCGCGGAGGTAGTGGTGGTTGACGCGGACGTTATATGCCGCCGCTGCGAGCCCGGCGGCGGCGAATTCGCCCGCGCAGCCGACGTCGCTGAGCAGATGGGGATTGGGGTGTTCGAGCAGCAACCGCGCCTCCTCGAGCGTCCGCAACGCGAGCTCGGCGGCGCGCAGCGGCTCGCTCGCGGCATGGGCGAGGGCGCCCTGGAGGCGCTCGGTGCGTTCCCGGGCCTGCTCCGGGGAAGCCTTCGGCAGCGCCATCGCGGCGACGACCGCGGCGTACGCCTCTTCGTCCCGCTGCCGGGCGTCGTCGAGCGCGGCGCGCAGGCGGTCGGCGCTCTCGATCCGCTCGGCGAACCAGTCGCGCCAGGGGGCATACGCCTTGCCCTCGATGCAGATGCGGGCGACCATGGCTACCAGGGCGGCGCCCAGGCCGGCCACGAGGCAGGCAGCGCTTCCGCCCCCCGGTGTGGGGGCACTGGAAGCAAGTTGGGTTAAGTAGTCGTCGAGCGTTTTCACAGGGCCTAGAGTTATTCGGTTACGAAAGCATCGTCCTCGTCTCAACAAGGAGAAAATTCGTGTCACCATCGGTTACCCTCGCGGGGGATGTCAAAGATCGAGCGCTTGCCGAGCAAGGGCGCTCCCGCATTGCTTGGGCCGGAGCCTATATGCCGGTCCTCGCCCAGATCAGAGATCGTTTCGAGGCGGAGAAGCCGCTCAAGGGCGTCCGCATCGGCGCTTGTTTGCACGTCACGACGGAGACCGCGAACCTCATGCTCGCGCTCCAGGCAGGCGGCGCGGAGATCGCGCTCTGTGCCAGCAACCCGCTCTCGACGCAAGATGACGTCGCCGCGGCGCTCTGCGAGTACGGCATCCCGACCTACGCCATCAAAGGCGAAGATAACAGCACCTATTATTCGCACATCGAATCGGTCATTGCGACGAAACCGCATATGTCGATGGATGACGGCTGCGATTTGGTGACGACGATTTACACCAAACACAACCATCTGCTTGCCGAGATGATCGGCGGTTGCGAAGAGACGACCACCGGCGTCATTCGCCTCAAGGCGATGCAGAAAGACGGCGTGTTGCCGTACCCGGTAATCGCGGTCAATAACGCGTTAACCAAGCATATGTTCGACAACCGGTACGGCACCGGGCAATCGACGCTCGACGGCATCATTCGCGCGACCAACGTGCTGCTTGCCGGACGCACCGTCGTCGTCGTCGGCTACGGCTGGTGCGGGCGCGGCGTCGCTTCGCGCGCGGCCGGTATGGGCGCGCACGTCGTCGTTACCGAAGTCGATCCGCGCAAAGCGATCGAAGCGGTGATGGACGGCTATCGCGTGATGCCGATGACCGAAGCGGCGAAGATCGGCGACGTCTTCGTGACGGTGACCGGCAACTATCACGTCATCTCCGAAGCGCATTTCAAGTTGATGAAGGACGGCGCGATCGTCTGCAACTCGGGGCACTTCAACGACGAGCTCGATCTCGACGGTATCAAGAAACTGAGCAAATCGATGCACGTTCCGCGCACGTTCGTGGAGCAGTACGAGATGCACGACGGGCGCAAGGTCTGCATTCTCGCCGACGGCCGATTGGTGAACCTCGCGGCAGGCGAAGGGCACCCGGCGGCGGTGATGGATATGTCGTTTGCGAACCAAGCGATGGCGGCCGGGCATCTCGCCAAGCATCACGCAGAGATGAAGAAACAGGTCTACGACGTACCGGTGGAGATCGACGAAGAGGTCGCACTGTTGAAGCTCGCTTCGATGGGCGTCGAGATCGATACGCTCACGCCGGAGCAGCAGAAATACATGGCTTCGTGGAGCGAGGGGACTTAAGAACATGGCATACCGTCGATTATTTACGTCGGAGTCGGTGACCGAAGGGCATCCCGACAAAGTCGCCGACCAGATCTCCGATGCGGTGCTCGATGCACTGCTGAAGGAAGATCCGCATTCGCGCGTCGCCGTGGAGACGTTCGCGATTACCGGGCAGATTCACATCGCCGGTGAGGTCTCAACGAAGACCTACGTCGATATTCCGCGCATCGTGCGCGAGACGATTAAGGAGATCGGCTACGATCGCTCGGCGGTCGGGTTCGATTACGAGACCTGCGGCGTCAGCGTTTCAATCGACGAACAGTCGCCCGATATCGCGATGGGCGTCGATAAGTCGCTCGAAGCGAAGGGCGGCGAGAGCGATCCGTTCGAGCTCACCGGCGCAGGCGATCAGGGCATGATGTTCGGTTACGCCTGCCGCGAGACGGCGGAGCTCATGCCGCTGCCGATCGTGTTGGCGCATAATCTGACACGCCACCTCGCCGCAATGCGCAAGAACGGGACGATTCCCTATCTGCGCCCCGACGGCAAATCGCAGGTGACGGTAGAGTATGACGGCAATACGCCGGTCGCCGTCGACGCAGTGGTGATCTCGACGCAGCACGATCCCGAT
>JAJYRI010000057.1 GCA_021794175.1 bacterium | reverse complement strand
AGAACGACGAATGGCAACTCAACCGGCGGTACATGCAGCTCGAAGGAATGGAGGCCGTCAGCGACAATCAGAGACCCAGGTTGTCAGCGGTCATTACCGACTGATGCCGACCTCGCCGAGTCGCGGCTCGTACACCACTCCACGGGACACAATCCCCGAACGACATTTGGACCATGGATTTTGTGTCCGATCGGCTTCTTCACGGGCGTGTATTTCGCTCCCTGACGTTGCTCGATGAGCGAAGCCGCTACGCGTTGGCCGTCGACCCGGCATTCTCATATCCGAGCGCGTCGGTTGTCCGGACGATTGATGAGGCAGCAAGCGAACACGGCTATCCGAAATCCTTGCGCATTGACAATGGCCCCGAGTTCGTCGCCTCTGCGCTCGAAACGTGGGCGCAGGAGCACCGCGTCGAGCTGCTGTTCATTCAGCCCGGTAAGCCAACTCAAAACGCATTCATCGAGTCGTTCAACTCCCGTGTTCGCGATGAATTACTCATGCCAAACCGATTTCGGACGATCTTCGAGGCACGGGTGGCAGCAGAAGCCTGGCGTCGATCATACAACGCCGGTCATCCGCATAGCGCACTCGATGGGATGACGCCCGAGGAATTTCTATCACGCTACGAAAATACGCCCGCTCCACAGAAATCACTGGCCGCATGACGGGGCCTAGCCCATCTGAAAAACTCTTCCGGAAATCGGAGGCGGCCTCCGCCTTTTTACAGCAGTATAGGGGCGCGACCAGAACCTGCTCCAGTCGTCGGGCAACATTCCTGGCCCTACCGATCTAATCGTAAGCGCGGACGGCTCCGCATTTTAAACTAGCGAGCTTGGTATTCGCGCAACGGTTCGAACCATCAGCGCTGTGCTGGCAATTGGGTTCCCATCAACAAGCAAAGAAAACAAATGCCCCCCTTGTTCGTAGATTGACACCCCAGCAAGAGAAAGCGCCTGGACTGTGCGATCATAAACAGATGGCAACCCAGGCGTGGGGTATTCGAACGCATTCCCTGATTCGTCAGTGACCCTGAGCGTAATCTCCGTATACCGAGCAGGTAGATCGTGCCAGATCGAAGCAAGACAAAAGCTCTTACCCGTATCGAATTTTGCAGGCAGCTTATCAAAATATAACTCGTCAACGATCCCCACAAAGGAGATTTCTCCGTTTGCAAATTCCGCTCGTTTGCAAATACAGATTTGACTAACGTGCATTGTACTCGCGATCGCGCGCACGTTTCTTACGAAGAAGCCCGAGTGCGCTCATCGCAATGAATCCTTCACCAAAATACAGAAAGTGTGGTGTCCGTGTTGACACTGCCATCAAAAAGCCAAATAAAATACCGAAGCTTTGAATTATAGCGACCTGCCGAATCGAGGAAGTGAAGCGATGTTTTTTAACGATAACAAAAATATCCATTAGAAACAGCACGCCATTAACGATAGCGGCCACGTACAATACTGTACTCATTCTTGATCCTCCCGGCGGCTTACAACTTATTCAATGCCATCGGCTGACGTCGCCGCCTTAGTCTGCGAGGATTCCGTGACTGAAAGCGCCGCCCAACCAACTGTCTGATTACTATTTATTTGGTAGATTACGGCGAGCAAGGAATCCGCAGTCGCTTGATCCCTTGCTCGCCGTAATGGTTAAATCTTAATATGCTGAAGAAACCCGCCGACGGCGCCGGCAACTCCGCCCACGACCGTGCCGATAGCAGCGCCTGCTATCCCTCCAGCGATGGTTCCTCCACCCGGCTCGGCGACGGTTCCTGCTGCTGCACCATCCTCTGCGCCATTAACCGCGCCGATGGCAGCGCCCGCAGCCGCGCCTTCTGCGGCACCAGCAAGAGCGCCATTTATGGATCCACCAATCGTGTTCGCCACATTCGTGAGACCCGCCCCAATACCTTGAATACTCAAAACCAAAATCCTTTTTCGTACGGTAAGTAGCAAATTTCAGAGGTCGACTTCCGGCCCAGCCGGAGGCGTCCCGGAAAAGTGTTGCATTTTTGTAAACAAAAAAAAAACGACTTTTATCCTATTTGGCTGAAGGCAGGGTCGACTCCGTTAGGTTACGTCGCCTCGATGCGCTCCTCGATCGAGACGTTGTACAGGAATAAGAACTTGCCCCACTCGTCGGGCAACGTATTGCGCTTCACCTGAATCCACGGAATATACTTCGGCTGGCGCGGCTTGCGCTGCAGTTCCATATTCGCTTCGGTCGGCGTACGGTCGTTCTTGCGGTTATTGCAACGCATGCAGGCGCAGACGAGATTTTCCCACGTCGATGGCCCGCCCCGGGATTTCGGCACGACATGATCGACCGTCATCAAGCGGTCGCCCTGCTTGCCGCAATACTGGCAGGTATGGTCGTCGCGGATCAGCACGTTCTTCTTGGTTAACGCGACGCGTTGACGCGGGCGACGAATATAGTAGAGCAGCCGGATGATCGAGGGCATCCGCATCGCAAAATTCGCCGAATTGATGCGTCGGTCGCGATCGTGAACGATCTCGGCCTTCCCGGCAAAGATCATCTTCACCGCGCGCTGGAACGAGGTGACGTTGATCGCTTCGTAAGTAAAGTTGAGAACGAGTACCTCGCTCATCTCCAACCTCTCAAAAAAGCAAAAAAGCGAGACACGTTACGCGTCTCGCTTTCGTACGTACAGCAACCTGATATCGGTGAGCATCTGTACGAGCGCCAGGCGTTCGTCGCTACTCAACCTCTCCTTCACCCTTTCGAACGCAAAGCTCGCAACGTCGATCGCGATCTCCGCCGAGGGCGGATCGGCGGCGCGTTCGGGCGTCTCGCTCAGATAGGCATGGGCGGAGAGCATGAGAGTGGTGATGCTTTCGAGCAGCAGGCGGTCGACCGTCGGCATCTCTGCCCGGTCCGCCGAGTCAACCAGTTCCCGACTGGGCGCCTCTTGCTGCGACACGATAGCACGCTCTTTCGCGACCGCGCGAGAGCCCCCCTACGGGTACGGCTTTAGGGTGCGAGCATGCCCAAGAAATAGCGATGGACCCGGGGATCGGCGGTCAACTCGGGGTGAAAACTCGTCCCGAGAACCCTCCCCTGCCGCACCATCACGCCGTGCCCACCGAACGAGGCGAGCACCTCCACCTCCGGGCCGGCGCTCTCGATCCAGGGCGCGCGGATAAAGATCGCCGGAAAGGGCTCCGCGCCGAGCACCGGGATCGCGAGATCGACCTCCGCCGAATCGTTCTGTCTCCCGAAGGCATTGCGCCGAACGGTAACATCGAGTAATCCGAGCGTCGGCTGGTCGAGGCCGGCGACCGCCCGCGCGGTCACGATCATGCCCATGCAGGTACCCCAGAGCGGCATCCCGGCACCGACGCGTTCGCGCAGCGGATCGGCGAGCGCGAAACGATCGAGCAGTTTCATTACCGTCGTAGATTCGCCGCCGGGAATAACCAACGCATCGCAGGCGTCGAGAACGGCACGCGTCTTGACGGCGCGTGCCTTCGCTCCGGCGCGTTCGAGTGCGGCGATATGTTCCTCGACATCGCCTTGCAGCGCGAGGACGCCGACGTGGGGCTTAGACGCCACGCGATGCGAGCAGTTCGCTCTCCGGAATCTTCCGCAGATCGATACCATCCATCGCCGTCGCCTCACGCCCTAACGAGAGCGAGGCATCGACGACCGCTTGGGGATCGTCGTAGTGCGTGGTCGCGGCGACGATCGCTTTCGAGAACGCCTTCGGATCGTTCGATTTGAAGATGCCGCTGCCGACGAAGATTCCTTCGGCGCCGAGTTGCATCATCAACGAGGCGTCGGCGGGCGTCGAAACCCCTCCGGCGCAGAACAGTACGACCGGGAGTTTCCCGTGCTCGGCGACGTACGTAACGAGATCGAGCGGCGCACCGAGATCGCGTGCGCGCGCGACGAGCTCTTCCTTCGGAGCGACGGTGAGTTCGCGAATGCCGTCGCCGATCGCGCGCATGTGGCGCACGGCTTCGACGATATTGCCGCTCCCCGCCTCGCCCTTGCTGCGAATCATCGCCGCACCTTCGGCGATACGCCGTAAGGCTTCGCCGAGATCGCGCGCACCGCAGACGAACGGCGTCGTGTAATCGTTCTTGGCGAGATGGAACTTATCGTCGGCGGGCGTGAGCACTTCGGACTCGTCGATAAAATCGACGCCGAGCGCTTGCAGCACCTGCGCCTCGGCAATATGGCCGATCCGCACCTTCGCCATCACCGGAATCGTGACGGCATCCATAATCGAGCGGATCAACTCGAGATTGCTCATGCGCGCGACGCCGCCCATCGCACGGATGTCGGCGGGAATGCGTTCGAGCGCCATCACTGCGACCGCCCCGGCTTCTTGGGCGATGACCGCTTGCTCGGGGGTCACGACGTCCATGATGACGCCGCCTTTGAGCATCTGGGCCAAGCCGCGCTTAACTGTGAGGGTACCTTTCTGTTCCACCGGGTCGCTCCTATCGCAAGTTTTGGGTCGGCCCCTATCGTACCAGGGAGCGCAACTTCCTTCAGCGACAACAGCCGCCGGGCGCCCGAGGTGGCAGCGAGAGTTCGGTCCGCTAACGGCCGCCGATGACCAGGCTCTCGATGGCGCCCTTTGCGAGCTCGACTCGGCGACTGCTGCCCCGGAACTCGACGATCGCGTCGCGCTCTTGCTCGTCATCGTTGAGGACGAAGATCGTCACGCTCCCGTTGGGGGCTTCGAAAGCGACGGCGCCGATCTCGACCGGGGAGATGGTGACCTCGTCGCTCACATCGCGGCCGGCATCGACGATGCGGTAGGGCTCCTCGGCGGAGAGGTCGGGCGAGTTCGTCGAGATCGTCGTGCGTTCGAAATCGACGACGTAGGTACAGCGCTTCCCGCCCCAACGCACGTTGACGCCGGCGACCCAGTTCCAGCCCTTCGGGCGCAACGGGTTCAAATGCGGGCGACCGCTGGTGCGATAGCCATCGAACCCGCCGACGGTCTCGGCGACCGCCCAGAGGTACTTCGCCCCGGTCCAGGGCGAGAGATACATGCCGCGATTGGTCAACGAGCCACCGTCGAACCATTCGGCGAATTCGCCGGGAACGGTATTCCGCGGGCTCCCGCCCTCCATCGCTTCGTAGATGCGATCCAAGAAACCGACCCCCTCGTCGATGCCGCCGTTTCGCGCCAAGGCAACGACGTACCACAGCGTCAGATCCGGCCAGACGCCGCCGAGCAAGCCGAAGCCGAACGAGGGGAAATACCACGGATCCGCCGTCGAGATCGTCCGCAGGCCGACCGGCGTCGTAAAGTCGCTCTCCGAGAGACGCTTGAGAATCGCGCTGCGCTCGCCCGCGTCGGCGACGTTGAAAAGCACCGGAAAGATCTCGTCGGCGGTAAAGCTATCTTGAAAGTCGCCGTTCTGGTCGATATTGAGAACGAACGCTCCGGTGTCGTCGTCGAAGAGGTGGGTCATCGTCGCTTCCCGTAGCGATTGCGCCTCATCGGAATAACGCTGCCAGGCGTCCTGATCGCCCGCGACCGCACAGAGTATCGCCGCCGCTTCCAGGGCAAATACGCCTTCGCTGTTGATCTCGGTAACGGCTCCGTCGAGTTTGTAATACGGGATGATGTTGCGCCACGAACTGATGCCGTACATATCGACGCCTTGCGCCTTCCCGAAAAGAAGTCCGCGTTCGTCGCGCTGGGAAAGCAAATAGTCGGCGAGTTGACGCACGATCGAAAGCCGAGAGCGCACCCACGCTTCGTCGAGCGTTGCGTTATAATGGTGCAGCATCGCGATGCAGTGCAGCGGCGTATCGTCGTTAATGTTGAGATCGTATGCCGTCTTATACGCGTTCACACCGCGGACGTACTCGATCATCAAGCCGCTCTCTTCGATATGTTGATTGAACACTTCAATAGCATCGCGGCTGAATTCAGGCATAAAATAATCGAATCCGTGCACGAACCACGACGTATCGCGCGAGACCAAAATATCCGACGGTGGAGAGTTCGTCGAACCCCAACCGATGGGATACTCTTTGACGATCCGCAACATGTTGGCCTTCGCCCAAACGACGCCGCGCGATATTCGCTGCGATGGGGTAAGAAATCGAGCGTCGGCAAGCCGCTTGGCGAAATAACGTTGCGTGTCGTGCAGCGCCTTCGAATCGTTCAGTAGGTCTTTAAAGCGCGGGCGAAGATCGATATCGCCGTCTTTATGAAAGACGACGGCGAGCCGCAACAGCGACCGCGCGCCGGGTTCGACGGTGATGCGATACTCCATCGCTCCGAAAATGCGCCCGCGTACGCTCGACGTACGCGCCGCATCTCCGCCCTCGACGAAAGCCTCGACGACCGCATCGTCCTCCAACAACGTACCGCTTCGCATTTGTGCGAGCAACGCTTGTTCGCGAACCGAGACGGTCGCCGCGTAGGGCTCGCGCGAGCCGCCCCACCATCGTTGCGCGCCCAGCGTCGAGTTCACCGCATGGATGCTGCCGTCGACGACACCGGCGTCGACATCGGCCTCGGTCTCTCCGTAGAAACGTTGCCCGACAAGAAGCGCCCACGGGAAAACAGCGACCTCCACCGCAGCGTCGCCGGGATTATAGAGCGTGAGATCGACCACGAAGGCAACGCTACGATCGAATTTCGGTCCGTGCGGCACGTAGAATGCCTCGGTGACGTGAATTCGCTCGCCTAAAGTGAACTCCGATAGCTGCGCGTAGGGAAGAAAGGTGAACGTGCGCTCGATTTCATGCGGAAAATAGGTAACGCCGGCGTCGCGCAGACGGTAGGCGATTTGATGCGTCCCAAAGATGATGCGATCGCTGTCGGCGTCCCAAAGACCGCGCACGCCGGCCTTTGCCGTCGATTGGGCGTAGGACTTGAAGTTTCCCAGCAGGAGACCGTACGGAGTCTCGCGTTCGTGCATGACGTAGGCGCAGAACTCATTCCGCTGGGCATCATAACTCGAACGCATATCCGCTCTATTCGCCCAGGAAGCCCGCGCTCTTTCGACAATCGTCAGCTCCGACGATGAATCGCTCCCTTCTCCTCGCTCCGGCAAAAGTCAACCTTACCCTCGAGGTGCTCGGCAAGCGCCCCGACGGTTATCACGCACTTCGCTCGCTTATGGTGCCGATCGCGCTCTACGATGAGATCGAGATCGAGCCGGCGGAGCGTTTGCTCTTCACCTGCGACGATCCGGCGCTTGCCGACGAAGGCAATCTCGTGCTGCGCGCGGCACGTGCGATCGGCATCGCCGATTTTCGGATCGCGTTGCGGAAGAACATTCCGGTGCAGGCGGGTCTCGGAGGCGGCTCGAGCGACGCCGCCGCGCTCTTGCTCGCGGCACGAGCGGGGCGCTTCGGCGCGCTCCCCGAGCGTGACGATCTTGCAATTGCGCGCTCGCTCGGCTCCGATATCCCCTTCTTTCTCGCCGAGGGAGCCGCCCTGGTCGAAGGGAGCGGCGAACGCGTCACTCCGGTCGGCGCGATCCCGGGCTGGGCGACGCTCGTCGTGAAGCCCCCGGTCTCGATCTCCACGGCGGAGGCGTTCCGGCTCCTCGACGAGCGCGCACGCCCACAGCGCCCGCGAAATGAGAGCCTCGGACTCCGCGCGCTCGAGGCGCTCCAGCGAGCCGACTTCCACGAACTCACCCAATTGCTCGGCAACGATTTCCACGAGGCTGCACTCGCGCGGCACCCGGAGATCGCACGAGCAGCGGCGGCGATCGAGGCGGCGGGGGCCTCGCGAGCGCTCCTCTCGGGATCGGGCTCGAGCCTCTTCGCGCTCTACGAACGGCTCGAAGACGCGGCGGCGGCGGCCGAGCGCATCGCGCTGCCGCCGGAGTATCATCGTTACGTCGCGGCGTTTCGCTCCGATCTCGCCTGGCGGGGACTCCCGGCGTGAGATGCGTCGTCCTCGCCGGCGGGCCGCACGATGCAATTGCCGCCGGAACGCCGGGCGCACCGAACAAGGCCTTTGCACTGATCGCCGGGCGCACGTTGCTCGAGCGAACGCTCGCGCCGCTGCGAGCCTCGACCGGTATCACGGCGATTCGCGTCGTCGCTCCGCCGAGCGCGCACGACCACCCCGCGTTCGCACTCGCCGACGAAATCGTGCCCGACGGCGAGAAGATTCGCGATTCGTTGCGCTCCGGGTTAGCGGGGCTTCCACCCGATGAGATCGTTGCCGTCTGGACCAGCGACCTCCCGATGCTCTCCACCGCCGCCGTCGACGATTTTATCGCGCGTGCGATGGAGGCCGACGCGGATATCGGTTACGGATGCGTCGAGTACGGCGTGCACGTGCGACGCTTTCCCGAGGTCCCGCACACGTGGGCGCGCATGCGCGAGGGGCGCTATTGCGGCGGCGGCGCGATCGCGATAAAGCCGCGCGCGCTTCCACGACTCGACGCCTTTATCGAACGGCTCGGTGCCGCGCGCAAATCTCCGCTCCGTCTTGCCGGGCTCTTCGGATGGGGCCTACTTGCGCGCTACGCGCTCGGCCGACTCAGCATCGGAGAAGCCGAGAGGCGCGCGAGTGCGATCGTCGGTGCGACGGTGCGAGCGATTCCCTCGCCGTTTCCGGAATTCGCCGTAAACGTCGATCGGCTTAGCGATGTGGCGCTGGCGGAACGACTTCTGGGCTCCGCCAACGCCTGAAGAGTTCGTTGGGGATGCCGAATTGGTCGAGTACCTTGCCGACGGTGTGCGCGACGATATCGTCGACGCTGCGCGGGTTGGCATAGAGCGCCGGGACCGGCGGAAGAATCGTCGCCCCGATCTCGGCAAGTTGCGCGAGCGTGCGCAAATGCCCGAGGTGCAAAGGCGTCTCGCGAACGACGAGCACGACGCGTCGACGCTCCTTAAGGCATACGTCGGCGGCACGCGCCAATAAATTATCGTTGAGCGAGTAGGCGATCGCACTCGCGCTCTTCATCGAACACGGCACGACCATCATCCCGTCGGTTAAAAACGAACCGCTCGATATCGCTGCGGCGAGATCGTCATCACGATAGACGACATCGGCGAGCGCGTGAAAATCGTCGACGGTGAGGTCGGTCTCCAACTCGATCGTTCGCCGTGCCGCCGAGCTGAGGACGAGATGCGTCTCGACGCCGCCGATCGCGCGCAGCGCTTGGAGTGCCATGTAGCCGTACGCGCTTCCACTGGCGCCGCTGATGCCGACGATGATGCGTTTCATGCGAGAAGACCTCACTTTTGAGCGGACTTCGCGGGAGGGGACGAAGCCTCTTCCTGAAACCATAGCGCGACGTGAAGTTTGCAATGCTCCGCCCGACGATCGCGCAGGACGCGCTCGCGTGGTCGAACCGTGGCGACCGGTCCGCGCTGGAGCGATTGCTGCTCGCCTATCCGGCGATCTCGTCGATCTCTGCAACCGCCGCGATCGCGCTGGCGCGCGCGACCCGCAGCCCACTCGAGGAGGCCACGGGGCTCCCCCTGTCGCGCGATCCTCGCGAAGGAGACGCATTCGCCCTCTGGCGATCGGCGGCACGGGAAGCGCGGGCGAACCGCGAACCGCGTGCGCTCGAGCTCTTGTTCGAATCGGTCGACCGCGACGCACCGCCGTTCTCCGCGCCGGCACTCCGAGAGGTCGTTCCGCCGAGCACGCTCCCTCCCGACCCCCCGCAGCCCGTTCCGACGCCGAACCGTCCCTTCAGCGCCTCGGCACTCAACATGTTCGTCGATTGCAGACGGCGTTGGTTTTATCGATATGTCTGCGACCCCATCGACGAGCCCAACGCTCCGGCCGCGAGTTACGGCACCGCATTTCATGCCGCGCTCGAGCGCTTCCATTCCGAGTTTGCCAGACCATCGGCGGCGCTACGAACCGAGATGCAGCAGCGGCTCGATGCGCTCGTTGTCGATGCATTCGAGCGCGCACGGCCGACCTTCGATACGGTCGTCGAAGTCGAATTACAGAAGCAGCGGGCGCGCCGCACCGCGCTTCGATATATCGATTGGCTCTGCGAACGCGCCGAGCAATTGCCCTTTGAAGTCATCGGGATCGAACGTCGGGTTGCGCCGACGATCGGCGACCGTCAGTTCGTCGGTTTCATCGATCGGATCGACCGATTCGAGCGTGACGGAAGCCTCGCGGTCATCGATTATAAGACCGGATCGATCGCCGAAAGCGCGAAAGAGTATCGCGAGCGCGTACGACGATTCGAAGACTTTCAATTACCGTTCTACTACTGGTCGCAGCAACTCGCAGGCGAGTCGGTCTCGCGCCTCGCGCTCGTGCCCTTGAAGGATCATACCGTTCCCGTCACACCGATCGAACTTGAGGTCGTCTCCGCAACGGCTCCATCGAGAGATAACGGCGCGCGCGGCACGATCTCCATTCTCGATCTCGAACGCGCGCGCGACCGCATGGTGGAGCTCGCCGACGAGATCTGCAGCGAACGTATCGATGCGTTTCGCGCCAGCACCGATCCGGAATCGTGCGCGTACTGCATCTATACCCTCGCCTGCAGAGCCCGCCCGCAACCCGAACCGGAGCGTTTCTCACGATGAGCGAGATGCTGATCGTACGCGGCGGCGCGCGGAGCGGAAAAACGACGCGGCTGATCGCGCGCGCGCTCGAAGCTGCGGCGACCTCGCGCGTCCTCTTGCTCGGTATCGGGGGTAGCAGTACCGCAAATCTCCGTTCGCGCGTTCTCTCCGAGTCGGGAGATCCGGTGACGGTCACCGAGATCGGCGAGCTGGCCGGCGACATCGCACATTTTGCCGACCCCACCTTGCGTTGTATCGATGATACCGCTGCATACCGCATCTTCGAGCGTGCCGCCGAGGAGCTCTTCGCAGGCACGTGGCCACCCGCCGATGGAACGATCGATATCGAGGTTGCAGAGCTGCGCTCGCCGGAGCGTTTTCTCGAACACGCACGAGGACTCGTCGAACGCCTTCGTCGTGCCGCAATCGCTCCGCGCGAGGTCGTCGAGCGTGCCGCCCGCGGGGCGACCGCATTCTACGCGCATCCGCCGAATCTAAGCTCCCCGGCGCTGCTCGCCTATCTGAACGATACGGCGCGGGGATCGCTCGAAGTCGACACCGCAGAACTGCTTCGCCAGCACCGGCGCGAAATGGACCTTGCAAAAATCATCGCCGAGCTCTACGCACGCTTCGAAGCATATCTCCGCGAAGAGCACCTCGCCGATCGCCCTGCCGCATTCGCGCTGGCAACTGCATGGCTACGAGAGAATCCTGATTCCCAATCGCGCGGCGCGTATGCTTTCGACGCCGTCTTTGTCGACGATGCCGAGCACTGCGACGAACGGATGCACGACTTTCTCGGCGCCCTCGTCGACGGTGATGCGCGCCGCCTCACGCTTGCATGCGACGACCAAGGCGCCCATCGCCCCATGCAAGGCGCGCGCATCGAACGGCTCGCCGATGGGGAGAGCGAACGCCTCACCGAGATCGTTCGAAGCGAGGTGCCTCCCACCGTCGAGCGCGCGACGAATCGCGAGAGCGAGGCGCAACGCGTCGCTTCGTGGCTCGCCGAACATATCGCGACGGGAACGCCCGCCGAAGAGACGGCAATCCTCTTGCGCGATCTCGACGACGGTATGCGTTTCGAGCAGGCGCTGCACGAACGCGGTATCGCCACATCGCGGGCCGGTCGCTGCAACCTCTTTCGGATCGTCGAGATCCTCGACGCGTTCGCGCTTCTTTGCTGGGTCGCCGACCCGTACGCACACGATGCATTGCTCCGCATACTCGAGAGCCCGAGGCTCGCGCTCTCCGACGCAAGCATCGCCCTCCTCTGCGGCAAAGCCGCAAGCGATCAGCGCTCGCTCTTCAGCGGAGCAGAACGAACGAACGACGACGCTCGCCCGAAGGCGCTCCGTCTCGGCGACAACGTGTTGTCGGGCGCGGTCGACCCGCTGCTCGGCGAGATCGCGCGCGAACGCCTCGCGTGGCTACGCGCATTCCACGCCCGAAGCCAAGAGCGCCTCGCAACGACACCGCTCCTCGATGCAATCGAATGCATCTGGGGAGAGGGGCTCGCGCCGCTCGGCCCGGAGAGCGACCCGCGGGAGCGCTCGCGGCAGGCATCGCTCGATGCACTTCGCCTGCGAATCGCGGAGTGCGACGCAGGGAACGGCATCGCGGCCCTCTTCTCGCTCTGCGAACACCTGCGCGATGTTGCCGAGCGCGAACGAACCGAGATCGCCTATCGGCGGCGCGAAGGTTTCGTCACGATCGCCGAGATCGACGCAGCGATCGGCATTTCATTCGAGGCCGTCGCCATTCCGTCGTTACAGGCCGGTGCGTTTCCGGCGTATTACGTGCCTCCGGCCTTTCTTTTTACTCCAACCTACGGCCTCGCAGCCCGCGAGAACGCCGGCGGTGCAAAGAGCACGCGAGCGGCCAAGCATGCCTACGTCAATTATCGGTACAAACTGCGAGAGCGCCATATCGAGCAAGAGCGTAGGCTCTTTGCGTTCGCCCGCTCGCGCGCGAATGCGGCACTCTTGCTCACGGCCGCCGGGCGCCCGACGCGAGGCATCAATACGCCGGAGTTTCTTGAGGAGCTCCGACGGTGACGCCCGAGCTCCGCTCCATCGATGCGACGAACTACGCGCGTCTCGTTCTTCCTTTCACCGCGCCGTTGTGGGCCGCCGGCCGCGACTTCGAGACGTATGCGAGACATACGCTTGAATTAGCGCGCAGCGGTTACGGGCGCAACCATTATTCGACGGTCGGGCTCTACGACGGCACGACGCTCTGTGCGAGTTGTAAATGCTACGAACGCGAGATACGCGTCGGGGATAGAACGTTAAAGGCCGTCGGTATCGGTGCGGTCTTTACTCCGAAGGAGTTGCGAGGGCGTGGATACGGGAGTGCGATGTTGGCCGCACTTATGGATCGGGAGCACGCAGCCGGAAGCGATGCCCTCTATCTCTTCAGCGACATCGCTCCGGCATTTTACGAAGCCATCGGCTTCGTTTCGTTTCCGTCGCGGGCATTTTCGCTGCGCGCCGACGATCTTCCACACGCGCGCATGACGATCAAGCAAGCAACGCCGGAGGATAGAGCCGCGATTCGCCGCATGTTTGCGCGCCACGAACGTATGCGCCCGTGGAGCTTCAAGCGCACCCCGCTTTTTTGGGAGTGGCTCTATCTTCGGACCCGGCACGGCTCCGAACATCCCGACGGCGACGCGCTCACCTTCGTACTTCGCGAGGGAAGTCGTGTCGATGCGTACATCACGGGAGTTCGGAGCCCGGCCCACGATTCGTTCATCGTTGACGAACTCGGCATTCGCGACGAACGCGAGCAGGAG
>JAJYRI010000056.1 GCA_021794175.1 bacterium | reverse complement strand
TAACGTTGAGGCATCGAGCCCTGAGAACTCGCTATAAACTGCCGTTCGCCGTACGTCGAGGGCGAGGTCCGAGCGCAGAAAAAGCGCTCCTACTCCATCGGGCAAAGCGCCGAGCACGGCCGGAGGGGGAGCGCGCGACGAAGTAATGGCGATCGCCCCACCTTCAACCTTCGACACGGCTTGCGCGAGAAATTCCGCGAATACGCCGTCCTCAAGAACCTCGGCACCCTCAAATAGCAGCATCCATCGGCCGAGAGTCCCCAGCGAAGCCGCTGTCGACTGAACCTTCGCGAGAAGATCCTTCACCGTTTGGCCCGGGGTACACCGTCGTACTTCCAACCGATAGCATGGCGCAGCAAAATGCCGAACGAATCGCTGCTTTCCAAAGCCGACCGGTGCATAGACCAAAAGGGCTTTTAGCCGATCGATCGGGGGCATTGCGGTACCATCCGCACGACAAACATCCATCGCACCTCGCGAAGAAAATCCCCCCAATTCACAGTGTATGCGATCGTTCACCCACCCGGAAGAAGAATCGGAGAAGATTCCGTTATCGAACAGATATCGAACGAACGCTCTCGTACGGATATGCGGTGGATATGTCCTAAACGACCTTATCTCGTACCTCACCCTCGCGCACAATATCGATTGTGAGGTAAACGATATGTTCGTACACAATCATTCGAGCGTCGCCGCCGAGATCGATGAGATCGCCGACGCCGTCGCAGCCCGCCAAAGATGGATTCCACTCGCGAAAGCCGATCTCGCCAATCTCGAGCGCGCTATCGTCCGCCACGACGGCGAAAAAGTGCATACGCTCTGCCTCTCCCTTGAAAACGAGAGCGCCGGCATCGGCTCGCATCTGCTCGCGCCCCTCGTCGAGGATATCGAGCGATTCTACGATGCCGACGATACGAAGGGCGCGCTTGAATTGGCGCTGGAAATCGAGGACCGCCTCCAGCGCGCGTCAGCCTCCATCGACCATCACCTGCTTCGTTTCTCTCACGCAGCCGCCGCATACGAGCGAGCGCAGAACGCCGGGGTCCAGCAAATCCATCGGCTCTATTCCGCCGACGTGCACCGTATGGCCCAGCGCTTCGGTGGGAACGTCGAGGCCGCATATGCCTTCGTGCGGGAACGCGCGATTCCGGAATTACGCAGACTCTTCCTCGATCTTCGCTCTGCTATGACCCGCGGCGCGCGAACGGAGGTCGCCGAGTACTGCGAACGCATCCGCGAAATCTCCACGACCATTGGAGCGCGTCGCGTTCTCGCCGAGACGAATCTTATCGAACGCTCCTTCGACAGAGGGCAGAACCATTACGCCGAGGCCTTCTACCGTGACGCTCTCGCCGAGCTCCAAGCCGTCGGCGGCTGGGCCTCCGAGCGGCATCCGAGCGCCGTCGCCGCTACAACGACGACTCCAGCTCGCTAGCGGCAGCCGCAATGAGGCTCGCTGCGGTGACGAATTTCTCTCGCGGCTTCGGCGGCTGAGCACGCGCGATCTCTGCGGTATCGATGCGTTTCCACCCCGCAAAGTCGATGACGTGAACGCCTCGCTGCTGTAAGAGCGTAGCGACGGCGGCGGAGCCGGGTTTCCCTTCCGGAAGCGGATGCGAGGAAAGATCCTCGGCGATGCGCTTGACGAGAATTCCGGCGTCGGTGCGGTTGGTGCCGACAACTCCTCGCGGCCCGTGCTTGCACCAGCCGGCGGCATAGACGCCCGGCTCGACCCAGCCCTCGTCGTTTTTGAAACGCCCGCGTTGCTCGTCGAATGGAACGCCGGGGATCTGCGGCGTGTGATATCCGATCGCCGCGATAACCGTTTCAACGGGAAGTTCGAAGCGCTCGCCGGTGAGTTCCGCGCGCCCGTCAACGACGCGCGTGCGCTCGAGCACCAGGCCGGTCACGCGCTCGTTGCCGAGAATCGCTACGGGCGCGGCATGAAAAAGCACGTGAATGCGCATCGGTTTGGGTTCGCCGGTTCGAAGAGCAAACGATCGAAGAATTTCAAGATTGCGCTGCCGCACCTTTACTTCTTTTTCCGGCACCTCCGGTCCGACATCGACGGCGAGCTCCGCGGGATCGACAACGATCTCGCAGCGCTCCAATTCCCCGAGCTCGGCAAGTTCGATCGGCGTGAAACTCGCCTCCACCGGGCCGCGGCGACCGATCAGATAGAGATCCGTTAAGCGCGCCGCATCGATGCGCCGTGCTGCATGTTCGCAGATATCGGAATCCGCCAGCTCGGCTTGCGTTTTTGCCAGGACGCGCACGACGTCTACTGCGACGTTCCCATTGCCGATCACAGCGAGCGCGCTGCCCTCCAGCAGCGGTTCGAGCGCATGGTGGCGCGGGTGCCCGTTGTACCATCCGACGAATGCAGCGGCACCGTATACGCCCTGCAAGTTCTCTCCCGGAATCCCGAGCGAGCGATCGTTCTCCGCCCCGACGCTGAAGATGACGAGATCGTATGCCGCTTTGAGCTCTTCGTACTGAAGGTCGCGACCGATCTCGACGTTGCCGAAAAAGCGCGTTCCGGGGCGAGCGAGCGTGCGCTCGAAGGCTCGTGCTACCGCCTTGGTACTCTGATGATCCGGGGCAATGCCGCCCCGAACCAGACCGTACGGCGTCGGAAGTCGATCGAAGATATCGATCTCCGTTTCGGGCCAGAGGCGCGCTACGGCATCGGCGGTATAGAGCCCCGACGGCCCGCTGCCGACGATGGCGACATGCATGCTCACGGCGGGCCTTTTTCGAGGCGGCGCGCTGCCTCCCTCGTACGCGCTCTTCAGGTGACTCTCAGAGCCGTTTACTACGATAAGCCCATCTTCTCCGAGGGAGGGCATCATGCAGCGAAACCCGGTCATCGCAAATATCTACGGCTACGCCGTCTGCCTCATTGCAGTATTGGTATTCTTTATCGGGACGGCGACGTTCATTGCCGGCGCATTCGATGTCGTCCACCCGATGGCGTTTCACCCGCTGATCGCCCGCGATATCCGTCTCGAACGCGGCGCCGGGCCCAGCGATATGATGTGGCGAGAACGCATCGGCATGCAGCGCGGAGCGATGGGACCGGGTGCGATGCATCCCGGCGCGATGCCGCCGGCTACTGGACTGCGCGCACGCCCGCTCGCAGCCCACGGCGCACTCCCCGCAACGATGCTTGCAAATGCCCGTTACGCGGCGATACGACGCATGACGATCGCTCTGGCCATGCTCGTGCTGGCGGGCGTGCTTTTCGCGCGACATTGGCGTTGGTTGCAGGCCGGGTCGCCCTCGTAACGTTAGGGAACCAATTTCCAACCGATATAGGCACTAACGACGGCGATCGGCAACGCGACCGCGAGCCGCGTCCAGAAATGTCGGCGAAACGAAATCTCGTAGATCGCCGCAGCGTTGTTCGCGAGCGTTCCACCGATCCAAGGGATCGTCCGCAGCGCGATCAGAAATGCCGGCGAGCCGACCGGCAGGCGTCGAAGCCAGGCGGGCATCTTCGTCCGAAGTTCTTCCGCCCCATAACCGGCAGCGAGCCGCTCCGCAAAGGCATATGTCGTGAATCCGCTGAGCACGATGGCGACCGCACTATAGGCTGTCCCCCACCAGAATCCGAAAAGCATGCCGTTCAAGAGCGCGACCGCTCCCGATGAGAGAAATGGTACGCTCGCCAAAAGCGTATAGAGCCCGATCGAGAGCAGCGGCCCGATCGGACCGGCGCGGAGAATCCACGCGTGCACCACGCTCTCGTGCGTCATCGCATAGAGGCCTGCCACAGCAGCGGCACCTAAGAACAGACTCTGTGAAAGCGCCTTCCTCACAGATTCACCTCAGTATCGCATGTAGTGTGCTAGTGTCCCGAGATAACGAGGGGGAACGATGCCGAATCACCAGCACAATCATTTCGTGGTGCAGATGCACCAGGCATCCCACCTGCACTACGATTTCCGCCTCGAAGTAGACGGAGTTCTCGCCTCGTGGGCTATTCCCAAAGGGCCCACTCTCGCAGCCGGCAAGCCACGGCTCGCCGTTCATGTCGACAACCATCCGCTCTCCTATCGCAACTTCGAGGGGGTAATCCCAACGGGGCATTATGGGGCCGGGCGCGTCATCATCTGGGATCGCGGCACCTACCGAGCGACTCCGGGCGAAGACCCCGTCACGGCGATCCGTCGCGGAAAGTTCACGTTCGATCTGCACGGAAAGAAGCTCCACGGGAGATTTACGCTCCTGAAAATACATCCGCGGCCGAACGAGAGCGACGAACCGTGGCTGCTCATCAAAGACCGCGACGGAGAGGTCGATCCGACCTTCGATCCGGCAAATTATCCGCAATCCGTAAAATCCGGGAAGCGAATCGACGACCTATGAGCGATCCGTTCCCAAACGTCCACTCGCCGATGTTGGCGACGCTTATCGATGCACCCTTCGACGATGACGATTGGCTCTTCGAAACAAAGTGGGATGGGTTTCGCGCTCTCTGCACGATATCGGCAAGCGGCAGCGTACGTCTCGTCTCGCGCAACGGCAAAGATTTTCTCGAACGGTTTCCCGAGCTCCGAGAACTGCACGCATCTTTTCACGGCACCTCGCTCTTGCTCGACGGCGAGATCGTCGCCCTCGATCGATACGGTCGTTCCGATTTCCAACGCCTGCAAAATGCCGAACGCGAAAACATCGCGCTCAGTTATGCCGTCTTCGACGTTCTTTACGCACACGGTACGGATCTCCGGGAGCATCGGCTCTCGGAACGCAAGCGACACTTGCGCGATCTCTTCATCGAAGGCGGCGCGGCGCTCCTGTCCGACTTTGTCGTCGGGAAAGGCAAAGCGCTCTTCGCGCGCGCGAAACGACGACATCTTGAGGGCATCATCGGAAAGCGGATCGCCTCAAGCTATCAGGAACGCCGCAGTCGCGATTGGGTCAAGATCAAAACGACATGCGAACAAGAATTTGTCATCGGCGGATGGACCGAACCTGAAGGCTCCCGGATCGGATTCGGCTCGCTCTTGCTCGGAGCGTACGAGGGCACGAAGCTACGATACGTCGGAGAGGTCGGCAGCGGCTTCTCCGACCGAGTCCTTCACGATCTCCATCGCGCCCTACGCGAGCGCGAACGCAATTCGACACCGTTCGTCGATACCCCGGAACGCGGCAACGATATCCACTGGGCATCGCCGCATTTCATCGCGGAGATCCGATTTAGCGAATGGACGCGAGAGCGACGGCTGCGTCACCCCGTCTTCCTCGGTCTACGCGACGATAAACCCGCACGCGACGTCGTTTTCGAAATACCGACGCAGCGGGGAGCGTGACATTGGATACGCATACCGAGATTCGCGTCGACGCACACACGCTCCAACTCTCCAACCTCGCAAAGGTCTACTTTCCACACGACGGTATCACGAAGGGCGACCTGATCGCCTATTACGACGCCGTCGCCGAACATTTCCTCACCCATGCGCGGCGACGTCCGCTCACCCTCGAACGCGCCCCCGATGGGATCGACGGGCTTCGTTTTATCGAAAAGCAAATTCCGCGCGGTACGCCGTCCTGGGTTCACCGCATAGCACTCAATGCACTTGAAGGCACCAAGCGCGTTACCTATGCGCTTTGCGACGACCGACCGACTCTACTCTACTTCGTGAATCTCGGCACGATCGCTTTTCATGGATGGGTCTCGCGCACCGGCACTCTCGCGAGCCCGGACTTCGCGTTTTTCGATCTCGACCCCGGAGAAGAATGCTCTCTCGCGACGCTCGCGCGCGTCGCGCTGACCGTTCGCGCACGTCTACAGAGCATCGGCCTGTCGGCTCTTGTGAAAACATCGGGAGGGAACGGCCTTCACGTACTCGCACCGCTCGCAGGCCCGCGAAGCTACGGCAACGTGAAAACGCTCACCTACGAAGTTGCCCGCAACGTTCTCGCCGAGCGTCCCAAGGACGTAACGATCGAACGTTCGCTGCACGAACGCGACCGGCGAGCAGTTTATCTCGATTACCGACAAGTCGGTCGCGGAAAGACGATAGCGTTACCCTACTCTACCCGATTGCGCGACGGCGCTCCGGTATCGACGCCGCTGCATTGGCATGAGGTGGAGGAATTTGCAGCAATGCGACTACGCGGGCATCCCTCCGTGACGCTCGCGCGTTTCAACATCGCGTCGGTACGCGCTCGCATCGCACATTACGGCGACCTCTGGAAGCACTTCGAACGAGACGCGCGCGAGATCGCCCCGGCACTCGCCGCCCTTCCGCCGGCGGGAACGAACGTCGGCAGGAAAGGAATCGTCGGCTCTCAGTCGGTAGATGCGCTGCCATGAATCATCGTTCGTTCGTTCGCCGACTTTTCGCCCCGCTCGCAGCGCTCGCACTCGTCATACTCGTCGGACGCATCACCGACCGAACGACCGGTCAATCACTTGCCGGGCTCGAGATCACCGCGAACGGCCCCAGCCATGCTCGCGCGCGAACCGACGCCGACGGCCGCTATATATTCCGATCCCTTCGCCCCGGCCGATATCTGATCGACGTTCGCGGAAAGGGTGTACCGACGGTTGCGAAGCATATCGTATTGCGCGACGGGAAGGTGACCGAAAACATTACCGTTTGTAACGTCGCTCTCGATTACAGCTGCGCGAATCCGCCGCAGCGCCGGTAACGTCTCGTCGACACGAATTTGAGAAGAACTCGAGCAGTATAAGAAGAATCGAAGATCTTTCGGTCGGCAAAAAGGCGCTCGACGAAGCTGCGCGAACGAGCGTTATCATGATTGTCCGAACGCTCGCAGCCACCATTCTTCGCATCGCGCTCGGCTTGCTTCTGGTTATCTCCGGCGCACTCAAGATCGGTCACGCCGTCGAACTCGCCGCCGCGATCGCCGCGTTTCGTCTGCTTCCGGCAGCAGCGATCGCCCCGATAGCCATCGCCCTTCCGTTCTTCGAAATCTTCGTCGGTATCTACCTGGTGCTCGGTCTTCTGACGCGGTTTGCGGCGTGGGCGGCGACGGTACAATTCGCCCTTTACGGCACGGCGGTGGCGTCGGCGGTTCTGCGCGGCCTCGCTCTTCAATGCGGATGTTTCGGCCCGGCGGATCGGGCTACCACCGACTGGCCGCACGTCGCTTTTGATTTCGGTTTGGCGCTCTGCGCCGCATTCGTCGCCATTTTTGCACCCGGATATCTCGCACTCGATCGGAGGATCTCGTCATAATGCAACGCCGTACGCTTCTGGCTTTCAGCATCATCGTACTCGCCATGCTCGTCATTGTCGCAATTATCGTCGTGAAATTGCGCCCATCGCAGCAATTACAGAATGCATCGACGGCACCCGTCGTTGCGCCGGCGAGCGTCGGAGCAATCGCGCCGACCTTCTCCGTGCCCACGACGCACGGGGATTTCGATCTGGCCGTCGTCGACCGGCCGGTCCTTCTCGAGGTCTTCGCTACCTGGTGCCCGCACTGTCAATTCGAAACCGGCATTCTCAACCGGCTCTATCAACGTTTCGGAAAGCGCGTTGCGTTCATCGCGATTCCGGGCAGCACCACCGATATCACCGGTACCGGCCCCTCCTCGCAGGAGGACGTTCAGACCTTTATCACTCGCTTCGGCGTGCGCTACCCGGTCGCGATGTACGATCCGATGTTGACGGTCTCGAGGCTCTACATCCAGGGAGGTTACCCGACCATCGCGATGATCGACCGTTCCAAGCACATCGTCTATCTCAAGAGCGGTCAGACTAACTATGCGCCGCTCGCCCGAGCCGTGGAAAAAATGTTAAAGTAGCGCGTCGCGAGCCGAGAAGGCCGACGAGTCCAGCTTTTCACGAGATTCTCACTGCGTTCACAACGGATTACCAGGCCCATCGGTCAGAATGAGCCTGGAGGATCGCAGATGTCATCGAGCTCACTACCACGCCCATGGGGCCTCGACGCGATCGCGCGCTGGATGCCGAGAGTTCCAAGGTGGCAATTGCTGCTCGGCGCATCGGCGCTCGTCATTGCCGCCGTGCTGGCGGTACTCTTTGCCGTCGCTCGCGCGCACCCCGGCATCGCCTATACGACCGCTCCCATTGCCGTCGAAACACTCACGCAGAGCGTCACCGCTTCGGGAACGGTGAACCCGCAAAATAGCATCTCGGTCGGCACGCAGGTCTCCGGAACGATTGCTTCGATCGATGTCGATTTTAACAGCAAGGTCACCAAAGGCGAGGTTCTCGCCCGGATCGATCCCAGCACGTTCCAAGCGCAACTCGATCAGGCGCAGGCGAGCCTCGCTCAAGCGGAAGCGCAAGCCGCGGCAGCAGGGTCGACTGCGAGCGGCGGACAGAGCAGCATCGCGATCGCCTCGGCAAATAATACCGCGCAAGATGCCGCGGTCGCCGCCGCTCAGGCGAACATCGTGAAAGCACAATCGGCTCTCGTCCTCGCACAACTGCAAGAGAAACGCGATGCGTCGCTCTCCGCTCAAGGTTACCTCGCTCAGAGCCAGCTCGACGGCGACCGCTCGACAACCGCACAGGACCAGGCCGCGCTCGCCGCAGCTCAGGCTGCATTAGCCCAGGCGCGCGCCCAAGCGCAAGCGAGTAGCGCGACGATCGCGCTGAGTTCCTCGACCGCGCAACAACAAGGGGCGAGCGCGCAGGCAGCCGCAGCGGCGGTTCAATTAGCACGAGCAAGCGTGCAGCAAGATCAGCTCAATCTTTCACACACCGTCATCACCTCGCCGGTCGACGGCACGGTCATCGCGCGCTCCGTTTCGGTCGGGCAAACGGTTGCCGCTTCTTTCAGCACGCCGACGCTCTTTACGATCGCTCAAAACCTGCAGAAAATGGAAGTCGATATTAACGTCGGCGAGCCGGATATCGGCAACGTGCGGGCCCGCGATCCGGTCGCGTTTAGCGTGCTTGCATATCCTTCGCGCACTTTTCACGGCACCGTCGCCCAGGTTCGCATCAATCCGCAGACACTCAATAACGTCGTCACCTACGACGTCGTCGTCGATGTCCCCAATCCCGACGGCGCCCTACTTCCCGGTATGACCGCCAATGCCACGATCGATGTCGCCAGTGCGAAGAACGCCTTGGTCGTCCCGCTCGCTGCGTTAGCCTGGAGACCGAGTGCCGGGAACGCGGCGGCGAGCGGCTCATCCCCGTGGGGTAAACTTGCCGGCGGAAGCGGCAACGTCGCGTCCTCGCCCGGAACCTCAGGGATGCTCTTCGTTTTGCAGAACGGCGCTCCGCACCACGTCGCGGTGCGCGTCCTCCTGGCGACGAGCACCCAGGCGGCCGTCGCTCCGCTTCAACCCGGAACGCTGCATTCGGGCGACGCCGTCATCACCGCCGCGACCGGATCCTCCGCGAGCGCCCGTAAAGGCCCGGCACGATCGCCGGTCAGCGGCGCAATGCGAGTGATGCACTAGTGTCCCGAGCCGCAAGTCTCACCACATGCCCGCCGGGTCTTTCCCGCCGGGTGCAGCGTTGCTCATCGGTCACAATGCTACGGCATTGCTCCCTCTTCGCGCCTCGCCCCGCCGAAAAATCCCTCGTCGGATCATGTTGCGCGACTTGCGGCTCAGGACACTAGCATGAGCGCCGTCGTCGAGGTACGCGACCTGCGCAAGATCTATCCTATGGGCGACGACGAGGTCGTTGCCCTCGGCGGCGTGGATCTTTCCATCGAAAAAGGCGAATTTATCGCCGTCATGGGGCCATCGGGTTCGGGAAAATCGACGTTCATGCAAATTATCGGCATGCTCGATCGCGCTACCGCGGGAACCTATATTTTTGAAGGACACGATGTGGCGACGCTCAGCGACGACGATCGCGCCGATCTCCGGAGTCGACGACTCGGATTCGTTTTTCAGTCGTACAATTTGCTGCCGCGCACGAGCGCGCTGGAGAACGTCGAACTTCCGATGGTCTATGCCGGCGTCCCACCCGACAAACGGCGCGAGATCGCGCTTGCGAAAATGGATATCGTTGGGATTAAGGCGCTCGCCGATCATATGCCGAACCAGATGTCGGGCGGGCAGCAGCAACGGATCGCGATAGCGCGCTCGCTCGTCAACGACCCCGCGCTTATTCTCGCCGACGAACCGACCGGCGCGCTCGACACGAAGACCTCGCGAGACGTCATGCGGATCTTTTCCGAATTGAATTCCGAGCGCGATATCACCATCATGCTGGTGACCCACGAACCCGATATCGCCTCCTTCGCAAAGCGGATCGTCACCTTCCGCGACGGCCACATTCTCTCCGATATCCCGAACTTGGAACGAGCGGCATGAATCTCCGCGCCACGCTCCGCCTTGCCCTTCAAGCGCTCATTCGAAACAAGGCCCGGTCTTCGCTGACGATGCTCGGTATTGTCATCGGCGTCGCCGCGGTCATCGTTACCGTTGCCATCGGTGCCGGCGCTCGCGTCTCCGTTCAACAGAGCATTGCGAGTCTCGGGTCGAACCTCATCGTCGTTCAACCGGGCAGCGTCACCCAAGGTGGGGTGCGCACCGGCTTCGGCGGAGCCTCCTCGCTCACGCCGCAAGACGGCCTCGCCGTCGCCCAACTGCCCGGTGTCGCAGCGGTCTCACCGATCGTCAGCGTTCACTCGCAGGTGGTTGCCGGCGGAAATAACTGGCAAACGCAAATCACCGGCGTCGCCCCCACCTATACGTACATCAAGGCGTGGCCGTTAGCGAGCGGGCGATTTCTATCCGAGAGCGACGTTGCCTCGATTGCGAAGGTCGCGGTGCTCGGTCAAACCGTCGTTACGCAGCTCTTCCCCGACGGCGCGTCGCCGATCGGCAAAACGATCATCATCAAAGGCTCGCCGTTCACGGTTATCGGCACGATGACCGCACTCGGGCAGAGCGGGATGGGGCAAGATCAGGACGATGTCGTGCTGATCCCGTACTCATCGGCGATGGAGCGTCTGACCGGACTGACGACGGTGAATCTTCTGATGATCTCGGCGACGACCGCTGCGGAGGTCAACCCCGTACAGGCGGAGGTCACGGCCCTGCTCGCGCAACGTCATCGCATCGTTCCCCCACAGCCATACGACTTTCAGGTTCGCAATTTGCAGGCCTTCGCACAGGCCGCATCGTCGACCGGAGCGGTGATGGAGCTTCTTCTCGCCGGCGTCGCCGCCGTTTCGTTGCTGGTCGGCGGGATCGGCATTATGAACATCATGATGGTTTCGGTCACCGAACGGACGCGCGAGATCGGCTTACGCATGGCCGTGGGCGCTCGCGCGCGAACGATCCTCAATCAATTTCTCACCGAATCGATCGTCTTGTCGACGATCGGAGGGGTGATCGGCGTCATCGTCGGCATCCTGGGAACCCTCCTCGTCGCGCTGTTGGCAAAATGGCCGACGCTCATCCCACCCGGCTGGATATTCGCCTCGGTCGGCTTCTCGGCGATGGTCGGCATCTTCTTCGGCTATTATCCGGCCCAAAAGGCCGCGCATCTCAGCCCGATCGAGGCGCTCCGCTTCGAGTAAACGGGAGAAACCGCATCGCCCAATGCCCGACGAGCGCGCCGATAATACCGAAGAGAAAACCGAAGACAACATCTTGCACGTAGTGCAAGTGCGCGAGCACGCGCGCGCCGGCGATTGCAACCGCGGCGAGAAGCGCGAGGAGGGCAAGCACTCTCGAACGCGGCCAAAGATAGCCGACGGCGAGCCCGCACGCGGCGAGGTGATCGGACGGGAACGCATTGTCGGCGGCATGCGCGACGAGCGGGTGTACGTGCTCGACGATAAACGGTCGCGGTTCGTAAACGAACGCCGCGCTCAGTTTCACTATGGCAATCGTCGCGATCCCGCCGAGCGCTCCGCATGCGAGATCGATTGGCAACGCCTTCCGCCGAAGGGTCGCGATGATGACGAGCAACAGCGGGACCGCGAGTCCCCAGGCCGCTACCGCGGCGATCGAAGCGTTCATTTCAAGCAGAGCCCTCCACACCGATAGATTCTGGTTTCAACGCTTCGGCAAAGCAAGCACGCGCTTCTTCTGCGCACGAAAGGGTGAGCGCGAACGACATTCGAAGCCCGAGTAGCAAATCAAACGCCACCAGGCTTAAGGAATCGACGTGAAACGTACTCCCTCCTTGTTCTCGACAGCGTTGGCTATCGCGCTTGCACTCGGCATACCGTCTACAGCGACGGCGGCGTCACCGCATCTCGCTCGCCCGGCGACCACGACGCTCTCGAATGCGCGGTTCTATCCCGATAAAGTGAGCGAGCACACCATTCTCCTCGGCGGTAAGACGATTCACTATACCGCGCGAGCCGGGACGATCGTCCTTCGCAACGATCGGCACCAACCGACGCTTCGCATGTTTTACGTCGCCTACACCGAGAACGGAGCGAACCCCGACAAGCGCCCAATTACCTTTCTCTATAACGGCGGTCCCGGGAGTTCGTCGATGTGGCTGCATATGGGCTCGTGGGGGCCGGTACGCGTGGAGGTCGGCGACGGCACGATCCTGGGCGGGCCTCCCTACCGCATCGTAAAAAACCAATATAGCCTGCTCGACACGACCGATCTCGTCTTCATCGATATGCCCGACAGCGGCTTCGGTCGGATCGTCGGTGTCGGAAAGCCGAAGATGTTCTTCGGGGTCGATAAAGATGTCGCTGCGTTCGGTCAGTTTATCGAGCGCTACGCCAGCACGTTCGGGCGTTGGAACTCGCCGAAATTTCTTTACGGCGAATCCTACGGAACGACGCGCTCTGCCGCTCTCGTTCATTATCTACAGCAAAAAGGCGTCGGCATTAACGGCGTCGTTCTCCAGTCGTCGATTCTCAACTTCGGCCTGGATGTCACCGGGGCCACGCCGATCGGCGGAAGCGACTGGGCCTACGCGTTCTATCTTCCGACCGAGGCGGCGACGGCTTGGTATCACCACGCGCTTCCCAACCAGCCGGCACACCTACGCCCATTGGTCGCGAAAGTGAGCGCCTTCGCGCTCGGCACCTATTTGAACGCCCTGGCACGCGGTTCACAACTCTCGCCTCAGATCCGAAACGCCGTCGTCGCCAAGCTGCATGCCTACACCGGCCTCTCCGAGCGCTTCATTCGGAATAATAATCTCCGCGTGCCGTATTGGCGATTCGAGAGTCAGCTCTTACGCAATAGCGGGCTTGAAACGGGCAGGCTCGACGGACGATTCGATACCGATACGACCGACGGTGCGGAGAACCAACCGCGTTGGGATCCCACCGACGCCGCGATCGATTACCCGTACACGACGGCGATCAACCAATATCTCCGCGTCACCCTTCACTACGACCCGACGCTACAGTATCGCACGCAGATATATAACATCATCGCCCGCGACGGAACCCCGGGCGGCGGTTGGGACAACACGCATCGCGGCAATCCAACGACCGACGTCACCCCGGATCTCGCCGATGCACTCAGTTACGACCCCAATCTAAAAATCTTTTCGGCGAACGGCTATTACGATTTTGCTACACCGTTTCTCGAGACGGAGTTCGCGCTCGACCATCTCAACGTACGCCCCGCGCTCCTCAAGAACATCACCTACGGCTTTTATAAATCGGGACATATGATCTACCTCGCCCCTAAAGCACTCGCCCAA
>JAJYRI010000055.1 GCA_021794175.1 bacterium | reverse complement strand
CCATAATGAGCCCGAGCATCACGGTAAAGGTGATGATGCCGAGATACTTGTTCTCGTGCTCCTCTGCGTTCATCGTTGTTAATGCCACCGTTACCTAACCTTCATCTGAGAGCGGTATCGTGCGGGTAAGGAGGACGACACCATGAACGACACTTTGACCGAGACCACCGAGATGCCCGAAAACGTTGCAGTTACCTTTGAAGAGCAACGCGACCCAATCCTCGACGACGACGAGGAGGATGACGAGGAGGACGAGGCGCACGACTGACGCGGCCTCGGCCCCTACAACGGAGCGTGCGGTGCCTCGAAAGGTTCTCGAGGTACCGCTCCGTAGCCCCTCGCAGGGGTGAAAGACGCGTGAATGGGCCTCCTGCCCGGGGGCAAAGTAAGGTCCCGGAGATATCCTCGGCCTTCTGGATACTAAAAATATTGACGACGGGAATGGGCGAGACCAGTTCCGATTTTCTCGTCCATCACCTCAATCCGTTCCTCGCCGTTGCGCTCGGCGCCGGTTTCTTTGCGCTCTCGCTCGTGCTCCAATTTCGTGCGCGTCGCTATATCGTTGCGATCTATTGGTTCGCGGTGGTCATGGTAAGCGTCTTCGGGACGATGGCCGCCGACGTGCTGCACGTCGTCATCGGAATCCCCTACGTTCTCTCCACCGCCTTTTACGCCGTGGCGCTCGCTGCGATCTTTCTCTGGTGGTATCGCAGCGAAGGTACGCTTTCGATCCATCGTATCGATGGGGGGCGTCGCGAGGCGTTCTACTGGGCGACGGTTTTGGCGACCTTCGCGCTGGGCACTGCGGGCGGCGATATGACCGCAAGTTCGCTCGGTTGGGGCTACTTTGCTTCCGGGCTGCTCTTCCTCGGAGCGATCGCGCTTCCATCGATCGGTCGACGTTGGTTCCGATGGGGTGAAATCTTCTCGTTCTGGTTTGCGTACGTGTTAACACGTCCGCTCGGAGCCTCTTTCGCCGATTGGATGGGCAAGCCGAAGAGTTGGGGCGGCCTCGGATGGGGAGAGGGGGTCGTCAGTCTCGGATGGGGGCTCTGTATCCTCGCGTTCGTTGCGTATATGGCTTTCGCGCAAGGCAAGGGTCGGCCGAGGCGCTCCTCGCTCCGGGGGCGGATCGCTTCGGTGCCCGAGGAGCGCTCTTAAGCGACTCCGCCGCGTGCGGCAATGCGATGCAACCGCATGCCTTCGCAGCGTTTCTTTACGAATGAACGCGATGACGGCGATTTGCCGGTATGCTATGCTGCGCCTGAGAAACAGCAACGAAAAGGAAAGGTTATGGGCGGTCTCGGACATCATCCCTCGCATCCCTACGGAGTGCAGATCGCTGCGCTTCTTTGGACGATGCTGTTGCCGGGAAGCCTGCTCGCCCTCGCCGTCGGAGCATGGTGGGAGCAAGCGCGTCGCTCGGGGATCCGCCCCCTGCGTCTGATCTCCTCGCGCCGCCTACGCGCGACGAAACGCTTTATCCGCGCCGCCGGTCGCGATAAAGCCGCCGCTTAGCCTTCCTCGATCACGCCGCCTCCTCTTCGAACCCGCCGTGAAAGAGCGCGGCGATATATGCATGGAGCCCGGGGTCGATGGCCGCTAAGCGAGCGCGCGTCGCCCGTGGCCAGGGAGAGCCGATATCGTTGATTTCAACGTAGGCGCGGAGCCCCTCGGCGAAATATTCATCGAGTCCGGTCGCCGCATAGGGCGTCACGAACCGCGTCGCGTGCGCGAACGCTTCGCGCACCGCCGGGGCGATCCCGGAACGATAGACGCCGCCGCCGAGCGCGCAGTCGAGCGCATGTCCGAACTCGTGGGCGACCGTCATCGGGCTTCGCGATCGTAGATAGACGCAACGTTCTTCGACGACGAAGAGCCCCGCCGGCGGGGAAGGCCACGCATCGACATCGATGCGCAACCGGATTAACGCCGCCGAAGCGGCATCGAAACGCTCGCCGGCGCTCAACGGGCGAACGGCGATGCGGTGTTTGCGTGCGAAGCGTAGCGCCGGCGAGCCGAAACGAGCGAGCGTTGCGGCGATCGACGGAACGCCTTCGGGTTCACCGACGGCGATACAAAGGCGACGAGCGAGTGCGAGTGCATCCTCCATCGAGCGATTGTGCCCGATGGAGATCGACGTGGCGTTGCCGCGTTATTTCGGTTTCGTGTCTTTTGCCGAGGCGCGCCGGATATAGAGCGGGGTATCCGATCGCCGCAGAACGCCTTCGGCGACGCTGCCGAGCATGAGCCGGCTCAACCCGCTTCGTCCCTGGGTTCCCAGGGCGATAAGATCGCAACCGGCGTCGCGCGCGGCACGGAGAATTTCGTCGACCGCTTCGCCTTCGAGAACCACGGTCTTCGTCTCGATTCCGCGGGCGGTCGCACGAGCCGCTGCCGCCTTGAGAATCGTATGCGCTCCTTCGCGCATGGAATCGATTGCGTCGAGTGAATAGACGCCGCCGTAGCCGGCGAGCGCAATATAGCGCTGTACCTCGATGACGTTGGCGATCGTCAGCGTCGCCTTTCGCTCGACCGCGATGTCGATCGCATCGTCGAGTACGTGATCGGCGTTCGGCGATCCGTCGTAGGCCATAAAGATGCGGGTGAACATGGTGTTGGGTCTCCTCGTCTTTCAAAGAGTATCAAGTGCAATAGGAAGATTGGGTGAAGTTACGCGGAAGGTCGTTCGTCACCGTCGCCTTCGGCGGCGAGCACTCGTGCAAGTTCGGCGGATTTTTGCAAGCGCTCTTCGCTTGCTTGCGGATACTCGGCGGGCAGGCGACGAAGAATCGAGATAATGCACCGTGCCGCCATCGCGCGAGCTACCCATTTTCGGTCGGCGGGAAGAATATGCCAGGGCGCCCAGGTGGTGCTGGTTGCAGCGAGCATATCGGTATAGGCGCGTTGGTAGGCCTTCCAGTGCTGGTGCCCCTCGAGATCGGCATCGGAGAATTTCCATAATTTTTCCGCATTCTCGAGGCGCGCCAGGAGCCGTCGACGTTGCTCCTCTTTCGAGAGATGAAGAAAGAGTTTTAAGACGATCGTTCCGTTGCGAACGAGATGACGCTCGAAAGCATTGATATCTTCGTACCGCTCGCGCCAGGTTTCGAGTGCTTCCTGCGGGTTTTCGGCGGAACGCACCTCCCGGTTGACACGGACGACGAGCACTTCTTCGTAATATGAACGATTGAAGATGCCGATCCGTCCGAACGGCGGCAATACGTTGCTCTCGCGCCAGAGAAAATCGTGGCCGAGCTCCTCGCCCGACGGCTTTCGAAAACCATGTACGTCGACACCCTGCGGATTGATGCCGGACATAACGTGTTTGATGATGCCGTCCTTTCCCGCGGCGTCCATGCCCTGGAGAACGATGAGGAGCGCACGCTCTTTACGCGCGGCGAAAATCTCCTGAAGCGCTGCGAGATCGGCGATATCCTGTTGGAGGATTCGCTCGGACTCTTCTTTGGAACCGAGGCCGCAGCGACTCGCCGGGTCCAAGCCTGCGAGATCGACCGATGACCCCGGCGCAATGGTGATGTTTTCGAGATTCATAGAGAACTTTCTGCAGCTGAATGAACGAGCGATGAGGTAGCGCGGGCGATCGCCGCGTTTTCGTCGGTGGCGACGACGCGCACCGTTACGGACGAGGAGCGAAGCGATACGACCGGCGCGTGACGCGCGTTGGCATCGTCGTCGAGTTGCATGCCGAGGTGGCCGAGCCCGCCGACGATCCTCGCGCGGATCGGCGCGAGATGTTCGCCGATACCGCCGGTGAAGACGAGGGTGTCGATTCCCCCCAGCAGCGCGGCGAGCGCGCCGACGGCTTTCATCACCGAGAGCGAGAATGCTTCGACGGCTCGTGCGGCGCGCGGGTCGTCGGTGCGTTCGAGAAGTCTTCGGATGTCTCGTTCTCCGCCGGAGAGCGCGCGCAGGCCGCTGCGTTCTTCGAGCAACCGGCGCAACTCCGCCACGCTCGTACCGCGCTCTTCGAGAAGATAGAGCAACACGCCGGGATCGATATCACCGGGGCGCGTCGCCATCAGCACTCCGCCGAGCGGGCTAAAGCCCATCGTGCTCTCCACCGCTCTCCCATCGCGTAACGCCGCAAGGCTCGCGCCGCTGCCGAGATGCGCGAGAACGCTGCGGCTGCCGAGATCCTTTCCTAAGGCGTTGCGCACGTATTCGTAGGAGAGCCCGTGAAAACCGTACCGGCGAAGGAATTGCGGCTCGTCGTTCTCGATCGGGAGCATGCGCGCGCGCTCGGGGAGATCGCGAAAAAAAGCGGTGTCGAAACAGAGGACGTTCGGAAGCCGTGCGAAGCGCTCGTGCGTTCTTCGCAATGCGGCGAGAGCCGCGGGGGCGTGCAGCGGGTCGAGCCGCTCGAATCGTTCGAGCCGCTCGAAAAGCGCGGGCGAGGCGAACGCCGGTAAGTCGTCGGGGCCGCCGAAGACCATGCGGTGCCCGATCGCCTCGAAGGGGATATTCGTGCGGAGAATACTTTCGAGCGCGGCATCGGTCGCTGCGCGCGCACCGGCCGCGCTCGGTTCCATCGCATTCACCTGCGAGATGAGCGGCTGCGCGCGCTCGGTATCGACGGCGTAGATGCCGTATTTCAGCGACGACGAGCCCGCGTTGAAGGCGAGAACGTTCACGCGCGCCCTCCCTGCGGCCAGCGCCAATCGCGAATCTCAGGCAGATCTTCGCCGTGCTCGATAATATATCGGTGGTGCTCGACGAGCTTATCGCGCAGCATCTGCCGCACGTGCGCGGCGCGCTCGCGGATGCCCGCAACGCGAGCGATCGCATCGTCGGCAAGATGGAAACGATCGAGTTCGTTCAGGACCGTCATATCGAAGGGGGTGGTCGTCGTTCCGCGCTCCTGATAACCGTGAACGTGGAAGTTGATGTGGTTCGCTCGGCGGTAGGTGAGGCGATGAATGAGGCCGGGATAGCCGTGGAAGGCAAAGATGACCGGTTTGTCGGTCGTGAAGAGCGCATCGAACTGCGCATCGGTTAGCCCGTGGGGATGCTTTTCGTGCGCTTCCAGGCGCATGAGATCGACGACATTGACGACGCGAATCCGCATTTCGGGAACGTGGGTGCGAAGAAGATCGACCGCGGCGAGCGTCTCAAGCGTCGGGACGTCGCCCGCACAGGCCATGACGACGTCGGGCACAACACCGTCGTCGTTGCTCGCCCATTCCCAGATGCCCAGCCCCTCCGAGCAATGGACGATCGCTGCATCGATATCGAGCCATTGCGGTTCGGGCTGCTTCCCGGCAACGATAACGTTGATATAGTTGGTGCTGCGCATCGCATGATCGAGGGTAGAGAGCAAGGTGTTGGCATCGGGGGGGAGATAGACTCGCGTCACGCTGCCCGCTTTGTTCATCACGATATCGAGAAAGCCCGGATCCTGGTGCGTGAAGCCATTATGATCCTGGCGCCAAACGTGCGACGTGATGAGATAGTTGAGCGATGCGATCGGCCGACGCCAGGGAATGTTCCGGCAGGCTTCGATCCATTTCGCATGTTGGTTGAACATCGAATCGATGACGTGTACGAAGGCTTCGTAACTCGTAAAGAGCCCGTGCCGTCCGGTGAGAAGATAGCCTTCAAGCCAACCCTCGCACGCGTGCTCGCTGAGGATTTCCATGACGCGGCCCTCCGGCGATACGCGATCGTCGCCGGGAAAGACGCGAGCGGTCGAGCAACGCTCGGTTACCTCGAAGACGGCTTCGAGCCGATTCGAAGCGCTCTCGTCCGGGGCAAACAAACGCATGGAGTGCGGATTCTCGCGGAGCAAGTCGCGAACGAATGCGCCCAACGTCCGCGTCGCTTCGCCGAGTTCGCTTCCCGGTGCGCGAACCGGCAACGCATAGGTGCGAAAATCCGGCATTCGTAGCGGGCGAAGCAACTCGCCGCCGTTCGCCTTCGGGTTGGCGCTCATACGGCGCGCCCCATCCGGGGCGAGTGCGGCGAACTCCGGACGAAACGCGCCGGCTTCATCGAAGAGTTCCTGCGGGCGATAGGAACGCATCCAGGTTTCGAATTGCGCGAGATGTTCGGGATGCGTTTCGAACTCGCCGATCGGTATTTGATGGGCGCGTTGCGTTCCTTCGATCTGCAGCCCATCGACGATCTTCGGCCCGGTCCAACCTTTTGGAGTGCGTAAGACGATCGCCGGCCAGGCGGCCCGCTCTGTAAAACCATTGTTGCGCGCGTCGTCTTGAATCTCGCGAATGCGCAGGTGCGCTCGTTCGAGCGCCGCGGCAAAGAGGCGATGCACGATCGGTGGGTCCTCGCCACCGACGACGATCGGTTCGTAGCCGTAACCGCGCAAAAGCGAGCATAACTCCTCTTCGGGAATGCGCGCCAGCACCGTCGGGCCCGAGAGTTTATAACCGTTGAGGTGCAGGATGGGAAGCACCGCACCATCGCGGGCGGGGTTGAGGAATTTATTACCGTGCCAACTCGTCGCGAGCGCTCCGGTCTCAGCCTCACCGTCGCCGATGACGCAGCAGACGAAGATCTCCGGGTTATCGAAGGCGGCTCCGAATGCGTGGAGCAGGCTATAACCGAGCTCTCCGCCTTCGTGGATCGAGCCGGGTGCATCCGGCGATGCGTGGCTGGGTATCCCGCCGGGAAAGGAAAACTGGCGGAAGAGTTTGTGCAAGCCCGCTTCGTCCTGGGTGATATGCGGATATCGCTCGGTATAGGTCCCTTCGAGGTATGCATTCGCAACGACCGCCGGCCCGCCGTGTCCGGGGCCGGCGATAAAAATCGCATCGATGTCGCGTTTTCGAATGAGGCGATTCATGTGCGCGTAGATGAAATTGAGCCCCGGCGAGGTGCCCCAATGCCCGAGCAAGCGTTTCTTTATATGTTCCAACCGCAGCGGTTCGCGCAAGAGCGGATTATCGAGGAGATAGATCTGACCGATACTCAGATAGTTCGCCGCCCGCCAATACGCATCGATCCCGGCGAGTTCGTCGGAAGGAAGAGGGTTGTCGGTCGCAGTTTCAGCCACGGTTCTCTGCTTTCTTACGGCGGTGTCGATGTTTTACGATCGCGCCCGATCCCGAAGGCGCGGTAGATTGGAAGTTTTATCGTGAGCAGGACGATGCCGACGAGGAGAACGAACGCGACTCCCTCGCCGATGACGACGACGGGAAGCGGCGGCATGAGCGCTCCGAAGAACGCCATCGTAGCGGCGGCAAGAATCGCAAACGCGACCGCGCCCGCGAGAAAGCGCGACGGCGGTTCGCGGAAAACCGCATCGCGCTCGCGCAAGGCCAGTAATGCGATCTGCCCCACGCCGACCATGGCGAAGAACGTGAGGCCGCGGATCTGCGCCAGATCGAGGGCAGCGCTGCGGCTCTGGAAAAGCAGAAACCCAACGATCGACGACGCGGTAAAGACCGCAAGAACTGCCGCCGCGGCGACGAGGCGGCCGACGTGCCATGCATCGAAGCCGCGAGAAGGCGCGACGCGGTCGGTCGCGATGGAGAGCGTCGCGAAGTCGTTGAGAATGAGGAGCGCGACCATCAGCGTCGGCGAAAGAACGAAATGCCGAAAGGCGAAAAAGCCGATGCTGGTAACAAAGACGATCTCGAAGTATTTCACGATTTTTGCGACCACGTACGTGAGCATGCGCTGGTAGATGCGGCGACTCGTATCGATTGCGGCGAGCACGCCGTCGAGCCCCGGACGGGTGAGAATGATGCTCGCTGCGGCCTTTGCCACATCGGTAGCGTTGGAGACCGCGATCCCGACGTTCGCTGCACGTAACGAAGGCGCGTCGTTGATCCCGTCGCCGGTCATGCCGACGATGCGACCCTTTGCTTGCTCTCGCTGCACGATCTGCAGCTTTTGATCGGGAAAGACCGACGCGTCGACGGAGAGCGACGGAATGCCGATCTGCGCTGCCACATGCAGTGCGGTCTCGGGCGCGTCGCCGGTGATCATGCGCACCTCGACGCCGCGTCGGGCGATCGCCGCGACGAGCTCTGCTGCGTCGGGGCGCGGCGGATCGGCAAGGCCGATCGCGCCGACGGCGACGCTTTGAGCGTTTCGGGCGATCGTCACGCCGATCACGCGGTCGCCGCTCGCCGCGAGGGCGTCGACGGTGGGGAACGCGAGGCCGAGCGCGCTCGGCGCCCCCTTCGCAATCGTGGCCTCCGAGCCGTCGGCAAGTCGAACGAATGCTTGCGCGCTTTTCGTTCGTGGGTCGAAGGGGAGCAGTCGCTCGACGTGCAGATCCTCCGCCGGAGTTGCCCGTGCGGCAGTGAGAATAGCGAGGTCGATCGGATCCTGCCCGGCGATATCGCAGGTCGCGCTCGCGAATTGGAGCAGCTCGCCTTCGGAGTACGGCGGATACGGCGTCGTCCGATCGACGCGAATCGCATCGAGCGTGAGGGTGCCGGTTTTATCGCAACAGAGGACATCCATCGACGCCGCATCTTCCATCGCCGTGAGGTGCGTCACCAGCACGCCGCTGCGCGAAAGTTCCAGCGCTCCCAGCGCGGTCGCCAACGTAAATGCCGCCGGTAAGGCGACGGGAATCGCCGCGAGCAGAACCACGAGCGCGAAGACGACGATCTCGGAGCGAGCGACGTGCTGCGAGAACGCAAACGCGGCGACCCCGAGAACGACGATCGCACCGGCAATCGCTAACGAACGGACGATCCCCATCACCAAGCGCTGGACGCTTCCCATCGTGTGGATATCGCGCATTAAGCCGGCGGTCTTGCCGAATTTCGTGCGCTCGGCAGTCGCGATCACGTGCCCCGTTGCGTCGCCGCGCGTGACGGTCGAGCCGGCGTAGACGCACGCTCCCGCCGCCACGTCCTCCGGGATCGATTCGCCGGTCAATGCCGATCGATCGACTTGCAGCTCGCCGGCATCGAGATCGATATCGGCGGGAACGACATCGCCGACGATCAGCCGAACGATATCTCCGGCGACGAGTTCGCGGGATGCAAGCGTTCCCCAGATCCCGTCACGAAGTACCTTAGCGTGTACGACGATGCGCGCGCGCAAGAGATCGAGGGCGTGCTGTGCGCGGCGTTCTTGAACGAATGCCAAGAACACGTTGAAAAAAAGAAGAAACGCAACCGCAACGGCGTCCTGCGAACGATGCGTTGCGATTGCGAGGAGGATGGTTCCCTCGAGCAGCCAGGGGATCGGCGCCCAGAACTTTCGAAGCAGATCGCGCAGGGGTTGCGGGCGGATCGGTGCGATTTCGTTCGGGCCGTCGCGCGCGAGGCGGGCCTGCGCTTCGATCGATGAAAGGCCGTCACGCATTTGCGTCATCGCACCGGAGCTGCCGATTGCGAGGCGTTTTCGGTTCGGTGATAGAGATACGCCGCAAGCGCGGTGGAATGCAAGCGTGTCTTCACCGAGTCGGCGCGCGATGTCAGGACGATGGGAACTTGCGCGCCGAGGACGATTCCTGCCAGCGTCGCGCCCGCTCCGAACTCCAAGGCTTTGGCGATCGCGTTTCCCGAAACGATTTCAGGAACGAGAACGATATCTGCATCTCCCGGAACCGGGCCGCTCAATCCTTTCACCGCACTCGCTTCGCGCGAAACGACGCAATCGAAGGCCAACGGTCCCGCGAGGAGCGCCGGCGCGAACACGCCGCGTGCGGCGCGCGCAACGAGCTCTGCGGCGTCGAGCGTCGAGGGAATCGTCGCTTTCACTGTTTCGACCGCCGAGAGGAGCGCCACTTTCGGTACGGCGAGCCCCATCGAGACGGCGAACTCGATGACGTTTTCCAAGATCGCCGTCTTCGTCGCGAGATCGGGCGCAACGTTGATCGCACCGTCGGTGAGAAGCAGCGGCTTTGCGTAGCGTCCCATCTCGACCACGAACACATGCGAGAGACGCTTCGTCGTTCGGAGTCGTGCGAGAATCGGATGTAAAAACGTGTCGGTATGCAGGTGGCCTTTGATCAGCGCTCCGGCTCGCCCGTTGACGACCTGCTCGACGGCGAGCGAGGCGGCTTCCTCGCTACTCGCAGCCGGGATGATGGTAAACGAGCGATGCTCCCCGAGCTCCGCGAGAAGATTCCGCACCGCGCTCGGCTCGCCGATGAAGATCGGCTCGACGATGCCGGCACTCGCCGCAGCGAGCGCGCCTTCGAGTACGTGCCGTTCCGCTGCATCGGCGACGACCATCTGCATCGGCGATGCGGTTGCCAGTGCTTCGACGATGCGGTCGTAGGAGGGAAATCCCACGCGTGCCTCACTTTCCTCGCGGATGATGATCTTTCGCCGAGCCTTCGAAGGATGCTTCCTCTAGAGACAATCGTCGCGCATGCATCGCTGGAATTCAAGCGAGCCAAAGCAGGCAACCGCGAATCGCGAAGCCAAGCGGACGCAAATGCTCTCCAAACCCCCGCACCCCGAGCGACACCTTTCATCGACGGCGACGCTGCGTGACGTCGTTATCGGTATGTCCGATGGGCTCACGGTGCCGTTCGCACTCGCCGCCGGTATCGCGGGCGCCCTTGCTGCATCGCATATCGTCGTTACCGCCGGCGTTGCCGAGTTGGCGGCGGGCGGCATCTCGATGGGGCTGGGCGGATATCTCGCAACGCGAACCGATCGCGATCATTACGAGAACGAACTCGCGCGCGAATACTACGAAGCGGAGCACCTTCCCGAGACCGAGCGCGCCGAAGTCGCCGAAGTGCTCTCGCATTACGGCCTCAGCGAAGATCTCCTCAAACAGACCGTCGATACGATCTGCTCGGATCGCGAACGTTGGGTGGAGTTTATGATGCGCTTCGAACTCGGGCTCGAGCGCCCGGAGAAGCATCGCGCGATTCTCTCCGGCATCACCATCGGTCTCTCGTATGTCGTCGGGGGAGTGATTCCGCTCGCGCCGTATGCGTTGATCGCCGCGTCGAACGAAGCGTTCGTCGTTTCGGCAATCCTCACCGGAATCGCCCTCGCCATCTTCGGGGCGGTGAAAGGGCGACTGACGGGCATCGCGCCCTGGCTCGCCGCCCTCCAGACGCTCGCGATCGGCGGCGTGGCATCGGGCGTCGCCTTTCTCTTCGCGCGGTGGGTCGCCGGCGGATAGGCCCGCCTCGGAGTTGAGAAGAAGTCGAGAAGACGGCCCGAGTTTTTCTTCCTCGGAGGCGCCCAGCTCGCGGCTAAACTCGGGGATATGAACGAACCAACCTACCGAACGACCTTTGGGTTCGTGCTCGTCATCCTCGGTTTGATCGTCATTTCCTGGGTAGCGCTCCTCGCGCTCTCCCAATCGAGGTGGTAGGCGATGCACGTCCATCGGCTTGAGAAAATCTTCCTCGGTTTGGGCGTAGTCACGCTCGCCGCATTCTTTCTCATCCTCATCGCTCTGCAGGTCGGCGAGAGCTTCAAGCCTCCCGCGAGCAGCATGACGATCGACCCCACGAAAGTCGCCTCGACGCCGCCGTTCGACCATCCGGGGCTCCGGAAGCTCCCCGACGGTTCCTACGAGGCCTATTACGTCGGCCAGGTCTTCTTTTGGCAGCCCTCGACCCTGTCGGTACCGCTCGGAGCGAAGGTCCACTTCTACGTGACTTCGACCGACGTCGTTCACGGCTTCCTGATCGAGCATACCGATGTAAATCTCGAAGTGATGCCCGGTTGGGTGAGTACGGCGACGCATGTCTTTCGCCGGCCCGGCGATCATTTAATCGTTTGCGACCAATATTGCGGTGCCGGGCATGCCGATATGTTCGCGCACATCGTGGTGAAGTGAGGAGTCAGGACGCATGATGGTTCTCGATCGGATGAATACCGCTACGACACCGGCACAACGGCGGCTCATCTTCGCGCATCTTACCGTCGCGTTTGCGGCGCTCTTTATCGGCACGTTTTTCGGCGTCCTCCAGACGCTCTCGCATGCCAATGCGATACAAATGCCCCCATGGTTCGACTACTATCGCATGCTGACCGCGCACGGCGTGCTGCTGGCGCTGGTCTTTACGACGTTTTTTATCACCGGTCTCTCGCATCTCGCCGTCTATCAGACGGAAAATTATCCGCATCGTAGCATCGCGCTGGGATGGCTCGCATTCTGGCTGATGACGGTGGGCACGGTGATGGCGGCATACGAAATTCTTGCCGGGAACGCTTCGGTGCTCTACACGTTCTATGCGCCGCTGAAGGCGAGCCCGTGGTTCTACATCGGCGCCGCCCTGTTGATCGTCGGCACCTGGGTCGCGCTGTTGGAATGGCTTTTGGTTACCATGGTGTGGCGGCGCGAGCATCCGGGCGAGCGCATCCCGCTGCCGGCCTTTATGGTACTGGCGAATTACATCATGTGGTTTTTAGCCACGATCGGCGTGGCATACGAAGTGATCTTCATGCTCATTCCGTGGGCGTTCGGCTGGGTTCCCGGCATCGACGTGCTCCTATCGCGGATGCTCTTTTGGTACTTCGGGCATCCGCTCGTCTATTTTTGGTTGCTCGGCGCCTATCTCGTGTGGTACGGAGTCGTCCCGGCGATATTAAAGGTTCCGATTTTCTCCGACACCCTGACGCGCTTGGCGTTCATCCTCTTTATCATTCTCTCGCTTCCGGTCGGGATCCATCACGAATTCTCCGACCCCGGAATCGCCGATCGCTGGAAATTGCTGCAAACCGGCCTGACGTTGATGGTGGTGGTACCATCGTTGATGACGGCGTTTGCGCTCTTTGCAACCTTTGAAGAGTACGCGGCGAAGCTTGGGAAGACCGGGTTTTTCGGCATCGTCGGTTCGCTACCGTGGGGCGACCCTGCCTTTGCAGGCATCGCGCTGGCGATGCTGTTGTTTATCTTCGGCGGTATCGGCGGCATTCTCAACGCCTCGTATACGCTCGACAGTACGATCCATAACACCATGTGGGTCGTCGGCCACTTCCACATTACCGTCGGCGGGCCGGTCGCGCTGACGCTCTTGGCGGCGACCTGGCGGTTACTCCCGGCGCTCACGGGGAAGCGCCTCTTTAGCGTCGGGCTCGCGCGAGCGCAGGTCTGGCTCTGGTTCGTCGGGATGGCGGTGATGTCGTTCGCCATGCATACCGAGGGACTGATGGGTGCGCCGCGTCGCGTCGAGCATTACACCTACGGAGGGTCGGCGCTCGCCGCCGCATGGCAGCCCTTCTCCTTGCTCGCAGCGGGCGGCGGCGTCGTGATCTTCCTGAGCGTGATCGCGTTCGCGATCGTGCTCTTCGGAACGATCTTCTCCAAACCCGAGATCACCGAGACCGAGAGCGCGCGCGGCTTCACGTTCGCATTGGCGCGCCCCGGTGACGACGCACCCTCGGTCTTCGATCGTTTGGGACTTTGGTCGCTCGTTGCGGTGGCGTTGGTGATCGTGGCCTACGCAGGGCCCTTCTATCAGCACTTCACCGAACATGTCTATCTCGTGCCGGGAATGAGGACCTGGTGAACGAAGCACCCACGGTGAGCAAACGGGTGCTCGTCGTTGACGATGAACGCCAGATCGGGGATGTGCTTTCCGCCTATCTACAGCGGGAGGGCTACATCCCGGTCGTGGCCGAGACACTGGCAGGGGCGGTAAGTGAGATCGAACGGCAGCTCCCCGACCTGCTGCTGCTCGATGTCACCCTCCCCGATGGAAGCGGCCTCGATCTGCTCCGCTCCCTCAACGAGCAAGCGATCCCTACGATCATGCTGACCGCTCGCGGCGATGAAGTCGATCGCGTGGTCGGCCTGGAGATGGGCGCCGACGATTACATCACCAAGCCGTTCTCGCCGCGTGAAGTCATCGCGCGGGTTCGGGCGGTGTTG
>JAJYRI010000161.1 GCA_021794175.1 bacterium | reverse complement strand
GGCGATAGAGATAATACCAGCGGGCCATGGGATCGCTATAAGCGAGCGTTAGCACGCAGAACGCCGCAGCCGCGGCGAGCCAGGCGCGCGCTGCGAAGGATCGCGCGAGCGGCAACGTTGCGGCGCCGTCGGCAAATGCTACCAGCATGAAGCCGAGCCACGGCGCGACGTATTCGGTTCCCAGCGAGAGCGTTATCGCTTGATGCGAAGCGAGCGCTTCGATGAAGCCCGGCAGCAGCAGCCAGGCAAAGCGCGAACGCAGCGCGAGAAATGCGAGCGGCGCGAACGCCCAGAAAAAATAGAGCGGGCGCAACGGCGAGAGGAGCGGCGCATATCCCAGCGGTGCCGAGCCGACGTACGACCAATCGTAGAAATGCAACGGAAAATACGGAACGTCGAGGTGGAACGACGGGCGCAGCACGAAAAAATAGAGCGCTGCGAAGATCGCGCCGGCGCACGCGGTGGCGAGCCCGAAACGCGCGCGTGCGCGATCGGTGCGCCAGAGCACGGCGATAATGATGCCTTCCATCGCAAGCAGCGCGAATTGGTCCTCTTTCGTGCAGAGCAATGCGAGCGCGACGAGCGCCGCCGCGCGATAGCGGCCGCCATCGATCGCCCACACCAGCGTCGCCGAGAGCACCGGCACGAATGCGTTCTCGTGAAAATCGGTAAAGGCGGCGGCGCAGAGCACCGGGTAGAGCATCGCAATGCCGGCGATGGCGAGCGCCCAACCCTCGCCGGTGCGCCGCCGGGCGATGCCGTAGACGGGGAAGACGACGAGCGCGCTCAGGATCGCCTGCGCGACGACGAGGGCGCGTGCGTCGCCGACCCAACGCACGAACGGAACGAGCAGCAGCAGCATCGGCGAAAAATGCACGAGAAAATGGTTGACCCCGCCCTCGGCGGTCGTCGAAAAGCCCGATCCGAACGAGAGCAAGACTTGCGTGAAGATGCCGTCGTCGACGTCGGCGCGGAAGATCGCATACTTCCAGAGCCCGAGCACGGAGAGCACGGCGGCCCAGAGCAGGGCGATCGCGGCGACGCGCAGCGCGCTCACCTGGGGCGCCGCTCCGTCACGCCGAGGCGGTTCACGCCCATAGCGAAGAAATAGGCACGGCGTAGAGATTCGGCCCGAATGAAATCGTCGTATCGCCTCCGTAGAGGAGCACTCCGCGAACGAACGACGATCCAGATGCATCGGCGAACCGGCGCATACCTTTGAAATCGCCCCGTCCCGGAGATGCGGTTGCCTTCACTTCGATTGCGGCGAGCCCGCCGTCGGGGCGTTCGAGCACGAGGTCGATTTCGAGACCATCGTATTCGCGATAGTGGAATAGCGACGTTCGCGTCGTCGCCCAGGATGTTTGGGCGCGAATTTCGTTTGCAACGAACGTTTCCAACAATCCCTCGGCAATCGATCGGTCGTTGTGGAGCATTTCGAGGCCGGCGCCGAAAAGATGCGCGGCAAGCCCGGTATCGAGTGGAAGAAGTTTTGGTGCTTTGCTAACGCGCCTGCCGCGCTCGCGCGCGAATGCAGGAAGGCGCCAGAGCAAAAATAGTTGCTCGAGGTAATGAAGATAATTAGCGGTCGTCTTGCGCGTGAGCCCGACTTCCGATGCGAGTGCGGTTTCGTTTAAGAAAGAAGCGCTCCGGGCGGCGCAGAGGCGCAGCAGGCGCTGGGCTCCGACAAGGTCGGAAATTGCGCCCAACTCTCGGATATCGCGCAGCAAAATCGTGGTGACGTAGGATTCAAACCAGGCCGACCGGCGCGCGGGGGCGGAACGTTCGATGACCTCGGGGTAGCCGCCCGTCGTCATGCGGTCGAAGATGCTCGCGAGCGTTTCGTTCCGCGCTTGAAAATCCGGCTCCGGTGCAAAAAGTTCGTCGATGAAGTTGCGGTTCGAGCCGTGTATTTCGTTTTGCGCAAGCGGTAGAAGCGTGAATAATTCCATGCGCCCAGCGAGCGATTCGGAGATTTTTGGGATCGTCAGAAAATTTGCCGACCCGGTGAGCAGAAATCGCCCCGGCACCGGATTTTCGTCGACTTCGGTTTTTATCGCCGCGAGGACTTCGGGGACGTGCTGCACTTCGTCGATCACCGTGCCGCGCGGTAAAGAGCGAACGAATGAGTGCGGATCCTCCTTCGCCGCGGCGAGGGTGGCGAGATTGTCGAACGTGAGATAGGGGGCGCCCTTCTTGGCCAGATGGCGGGCGAGCGTGCTTTTCCCAACCTGGCGGGCGCCAGCGATCGTGACCACGCGCGTATCGGCGAGCGCGGCCGAGATGCGTGCCTCCAGATACCTCCGACGATAATTCCGAAAATCGGCAACCATATAGCCGAATATTGGCATTTTGCTCGACGGCAGTCAAGCGTTCTCGCGGGCTGCCCTCTGTCATCCCGAGTAGATGGGATGAGAAGGCCGGTCGCCGAAGCGGTTTTCGAAAGAACACCCGCGTTGCGCACTCAGAGGTGCAAGGGAGACCGACCTTCATGAACAAGCATAGCAAGAACTCAGCCAAACGC
>JAJYRI010000054.1 GCA_021794175.1 bacterium | reverse complement strand
CGATCTTCGCCGACAACCTGAGTGCGGCGTTTCACTACCTCCACGGGCACAATGAGTTCTATCTCGTCTACGGCGATCCGAACGCCCTCACGACGACACCCGCCGTCTTCTTCAAGTGGATCTTCTACGCCGGGGCTGAAAAAGGAACCTAGCGCGCGAACGTGTCGCCGATGAGCGCGAAGATACCGGGGCCGGGGCGCGGCGAGACGTTCTTGCATTTGGGGATGCAGCCGTTCCGACGTTTACCGACCTTTCTCGCCGACATCGCCGAGAGGTTCGGCCCGGTCGTACGCTTCGAAATCCCCCTCCGACGCTTTCTTTTCGTGAACGATCCGCAGCTCATCAAAGATGTCCTCGTGACGCAGCAGCACGCGTTCGTGAAATCCGAGGGTGGCCGCGCATTGCGTCGATTGCTGGGGAACGGTTTGCTGACAAGCGAGGAGCCGCAGCACCGACAGATGCGGCGAATCGTGCAGCCGGCGTTCCATCGCGAACGGATCGCCGCATACGCACGCTCGATGCTCGCGCACGCGCGGCGCTGGTGCGAGGAGCATGCCGCCGAGACGACGATCGAGATGCACCCCTCGATGAGCGAGTTGACGCTGCGTATCGCTAGCGAGACGCTCTTCGGTGTCGATGCCGGCGAGCGGGCCCATGCCGTTCGGTCCGCATTACGCGCGACGATGGAGAGCTATCCCTCGGGGATCGGTCCGCTCGGCGCGTTGCGCGCGCGCTTGCCCTTCCTGCCGACGACGAGACGCTTCAACGACGCTCGCGCGCGGCTCGATGAGATCGTTTTTGGGCTGATCGCCGAACGACGTGCGAAACCGGTTTCCGGCGGTGATGCATTATCGTTACTCATTGCGGCAGAGGATGCCGAGGATGGTTATCGCCCGTCGGATCGGCAGGTTCGCGATGAAGCACTCACGCTTTTTCTCGCCGGCCACGAAACGACGGCGAATGCGCTGTTGTGGACCTGGTATCTGCTCGCGCGAAACCCCGAGGTGGAGCGCCGACTGCACGAAGAAGTCGATGCCGCTGATTTTTCGCGCGACCCGATGGAGCTTTGGGCGAGCCTGGAGTACACCCGTCGCGTCTTTCGCGAATCGATGCGTCTCTTTCCGCCGGCCTGGATTTTTGGGCGCGAGGCGCGCGAGCGTGTCGAACTGGTCGGTGGATATGAAATCGAGGCGGGGACGACCGTGCTGATCGCTCCGCTCGTCTTGCATCGTCGCCCGGATATCTATCCCGAGCCGGAGCGCTTCGACCCCGATCGTTGGCTGCGCGGCGAGACACCGCAGTTCGCCTACGTCCCCTTCGGCGGCGGCGCGCGCCGTTGCATCGGTTAAGAGTTTGCATGGACCGAGGGCGTCCTCGTGCTGGCAACGCTTGCACGTGCGTTTCGTTTTGCGCTGTGCGATGACCGCGAGATCGAGACGGTCGCGCTCGTGACGTTACGCCCGAAAGGCCCCGTCGCGATGCGCGCTACGCGCCGGCCGTCGTGAGGCTTCTTTTTTAGGATTCGAAATCTTCGGCCCAAGCCGTGTAGCTCGCCAGCTCCCTAGCAGCATCCGGGTGACGGGAGAGGTAAGCCGCGATCCGCTCGCCCTCCGCTCGAATCAGGGCGTTGCGAATCCGGCGGACTTCCATTTCGGAGGTCTCGCGATCGGCTGGCTCGGAGGGCGCCGCATCGTCGGTGACCATGATGGCGCTATCTTATCACGTCGACGAGAATGCGCGATCGTTTTTTCCGCGCCCATGTGGGTAAAAGTACGATCGCGGCAATTCGTGCTTGAAGCAATGCCACGGTGTAATACCGGGGCGGTTGAAACGGGCCTTGATTTCCGCAAGCGAGGCGCGTTTCATATTCCTATCGGTCGGGCGATCGTACCACCATCGTCCGTCGAACGTTTTGTATGCCCACCCGACGGGAAGAAGGGTGCCGTTATCCTCGGTGGCCACGTACCCGACGATATTTACCACGGAGCTGGCGGCTGTATTATAAGGCCTTCCAATATTCGAGGTTCCCAACCACTCCGGAGCGTTTAGACAGGCATCGCCCGAACGTGGCGTAGCATTGTGGAGTGGGGGCATATCCGTAGCAAGACGAAATGCGATTGCGGGTGGTACGGAAATCGGAATGTGCGATTGTCGCGGATCGTAGCCGGCGGAAAATGCATGGGGTACGGGGCGCCACTGCGCGCCGGATCGCTCGAACAGCACCGTGCCGTCGATTTGAGGTGTTACCCATCGAATCCACGCATAACGCGAAACCTGCAGCACGTGCGCTATCCGGGCGTTCGCATAGGGATGCCCCCAACGCTGCGTGCGAACGAAGTGCTCGAACGCGGCTTTCAACTGCGGCGGAATCGGAGCCGATGTGGCCCCGATTCCCACCACGAGAACCGCTGCCAGCGCGATCGCTCTACGCAAGAACGAGTTGCTCGTTCTGCGCGCCGGCTCTCCGAAGCGCCTCGGCGATCATCTGCTCCTGAAGCTCCGGAACGATCCAGCGAGCCTGTGCGTCGGGCGAAAGCTTGTCGATCGGATCGAAGTAGAGGAACGCTTTTCCCGGCTTAACGCTGGGAGCCGCATAGACGGCGATCCCGTTTTCGCGGTCGTAATACTCGTAGGAGTGAACGTCGCGTTTGCCGCCGCCTCCGGGAGCATCACAAACGAAGGTCGGGGTATTGAAACCGGCGGTGCTGCCGCGAACGAATTTCTCCGTCTCGGTCGCGGTCTGAATCGTCGTGCGGAGCTCCTCGACACCTTTTACCATATCGTGCATGTACACGTAGTACGGGTGCACGTTGACGTGTCCGAGCCGCTTCACCAACAGCGCCATCCGCTCCGGCGTGTCGTTGACGCCGCGGATCAAGACCGACTGGTTGCGCGTAAAGATACCGCGCTCGAAGAGCATGCCCATCGCCTTTTGCGTGATCCACGTGATCTCTTCGGGTGCGTTGAAGTGGGTGTGCAGCACGACATCTTTCCCAAGCTTGCGACCGCGTTCGACGACTGCGGCGATCGCATCGAGCCACTCGGTATGCGTGATGATCTTCATCGGCATGATGGCCGGACCTTTGGTGGCAAAGCGCATCCGACGGACGTGCGGAATATCGAGCAATGCGTTGCCGATCAGTTCGATATTCTTCGGCGGCAGCTGATAGGTGTCGCCTCCGGAAATAACGATATCTTCGAGCTCGTGGCGTTCGCTGATATATTGAAATGCCTGCTGCCATTGCGCTGGAGTTTTTGCCAGCGATACCTTATCGACTTCCTCGGTATCGGGACCAATGGCGTAACTGCGCGTGCAGAAGCGGCAGTAGACCGGGCAGACGTTGAGCGGAAGAAAGAGCGCTTTATCGGTATAACGGTGCACGAGCCCCGGCACCGGAGAGTCGTCCTGTTCGTGCAGCGAATCGAGCGTGAGGCGCGGATGATCGGGCAACAGCGAGCTTGCCATGGGAATAAATTGGCGACGGATCGGATCGTTATGCGGATCGTTCCAGTCGATGAGCGAGAGCGCGTACGGCGAGACGCGCACGGCCATCGGCGCGTGGGCAAAGCCCGCCTCGATGTCGGCGACGAATTCCGGCGGGGCGAGATCGCGGATGGTGCCGACGAGCTCTTCGGGCGTCTTGATCGAGTGCTTCTGCTGCCAGAGGTGATCGAGAAACGTCGCTTCGTCGACCTCGCGATAAGCGGGAACGTGGCGCCAAAACTCTCCTTGTTTGAGGTTCTTATATTCAAACTGCGATGTTGCCGCTGCCGGCTTCTTGTGGACGATCTCGCTCATGGTCGCTGCCTCCGATAGATGGGTGGATTACGAACGCGCGTATTTCGCGTCGAAAAAGGAACGTATGGCCGGAAAATCGCGGAGCGTCTGCAACGCGATCTCGGCATGGTTACGGGCGTACCCGTTGCCGACGATCATCGTAATATCTTTAGCCGCCCCTTCGGCGCCAAGCGCCGCTGCCGTGAACGAGGTCGACATCGAGAAGAAATAGAGCGTTCCGTCGTCTTTCGTGCAGAGGATCGACGCAAGCTCGGTGCCCGGCACGTTCACGCAGTTGATAACGACATCGGCGAGTTCGGGAAGGATTCGCTCGACCGCAGCGCTGACGCCGAGCGCATCGCGGGCGTCGGCGACGACGAATGCATCGACGAGACCTTCGTGCTGAAGAAGGCGTGCGGCCTCCGTTTCGTCACTCGGCGCGATGCCGATGACCCGTCCGGCCGCGCCGACCGCGCGCTTGGCATGAGCGCACGAAAGCATGCCGCTCTTGCCGTCGGCGCCGATTACGACGACGTTCTGCCCCGGCTTGCAGAGTCGCGCGACCTGCGCCGGCGCGCCGGCGACATCGAGCACCGCTAGCGCGACGTTTTCGTCGATATCCTCGGGAAGCTTCGACCACAGACTACGCTGGAAAAGCACGGCACTGCCCTCGATCCAGATGCGCCCGGTCTTTGTGCAAACGCGCGTGATGCGGCGAATGTGCAGCGGCGTGAGCGTCAGCGAGACCAGCGATGCGATGCGATCGCCGACGCGAAGCGAGATCGAATCGCGGAGCCGTTCGCCGATCTCGGCGACGCGGCCGATAAACATGCCGCCGCTTCCGGTGACGGGGTTGTGCTGTTTGCCGCGCGTCGCGACGATATGTGCAACGTGCGCGGCGATGCGTTCCTCGTCGCCGCCTTCGGCGTCAAAGATCTGCTTGAACGAGGCGGAATCGATGTTGAGAACCTCAACTTCGCAAAGAATCTCGTTCGCCCGCGCCACCGGCGTGTTATCGACGCGCAGCGCGCTCTGCGGCATCGCTCCGGCGGGTTCGAGGACGCGGTGCGTGCCGAGGGGATGCAGCGTGTTATCGATGGTGGTCGTCATGGTAAGAGCGAGATGCCTCCGCGTTCGAATGGTGTCGATAGCACGATCGTCGTGCGCGTGCGCGCCATACCCGGCATGGTTTTCAAGCGCGTGAGAAGATCGTCGAGATGATCGGTCGAGCGCGTCATCACTTTGCAAAGAAAGGACTCTTCGCCCGCGACGCTATGCACTTCGACGATCTCGGGGATCGCGCCGAGCGCTTCGGTGAACGCGGCGTAATCGCAATCTTGCGTGGTGTAGCAACTGATGAAGGCGACCAAGCCCAGGCCGACGCGCTTGGCGTCGAGTTGTGCGGCGTAACGCCGCACGAAGCCGCGCCCCTCCAAACGCTTCACGCGCTCGTGCGCTGCGGGCGCGCTTAACCCGACGAGTGCGCCCAGCTCGGCATAGGTCGAGCGGGCGTTCCCCTGAAGGGCATCGAGGAGGCGGGCGTCGAGTTCGTCGAGCTCCCCCGGGGCGATTGAAAGTGATACGGTCATATGCTTGGTTTGCCGAACATTATTCGGCCTAAGCACTATAGCACCGTCGATTCATTCAGCGCAAGGGGGCGATGACGTCCTCCAGAGCGCGTTGGGCGATCACACGAAGCATCCGCTTGCGGTAGAGGAGGCTCGCGTTCGTGTTCTCGAGCGGCTTCCCGGCCTTGAAGACCTCCTCGGCGGCGTCGGCGGCGATCTCTCCGCCGAGGTGGGTGCCGAGTAAGACCGCCCCGGCTGCTTCGACTTCGAGCGGCGCGGAGCCGACGGCGTTCAGCACGACCCTTGCCTGGGTGCAGGAGCCCCCGGCATCGGTCGTGAGCGCAACGGCAACGCCCAAGAGCGGAAAATCGAAGGCTTTTCGCAGCCGAAGTTTCCGATAGCTGCTACGCGTCCCGCTCGCCGGAAGCGGCAGAGCGATCTCCGTCAGAATTTCGTCGGCGCGTTTGACGTTCGCGTGCGCGCCGTCGTTTTGATAGAAGTCGCGGATGTTGACGGTTCGTTCGCCGAGCGGACCGACGAGCGAGAGGCGTGCGTCGTATGCGTGCATCACCGGAGCCGTATCCGACGCATTGATCGCCTTGCAGATGTCGCTATGCAATGCGACGCGACAGAGATTGCCGTCGCGTTTGAGGCAATAGCCCATCGCTTCACGCCATTCGGCGCTCTGATTGAAATAATTGCACCGCGTCTCCAAGCAAAGATTGCCGCCGATCGTTCCCATGTTGCGAATCTCCGGCGTCCCGACCATCGCTGCAGCCTGGGCAAGTGCGGGATAGTGCTTCGAAACGGCAGGCTCGCGCACGATTGCATCGAGCGAGCACAGCGCACCGATGCGAAGGCCATGCTGCGGATCGAAACGGATGCTTCGCAACGCTGCAATCGAACGAAGGCCGACGACAACGCGCGGCGCGAAAAGCCCGAGCTTCATATTTGCATAGAGATCGGTCCCACCGGCAACGGGGAGTGCATCTTCGCCGTGCTCGCCGAGCAATGCTACGGCCTCGTCGACCGAACGAGCGGGCTGGAATTCAAAGGCAGGGAGACGCAACATGACGGAGTTCCTTATCTCGTTTTCATGGCGATGGGAGCCCGCAGGCGCAGCGGACCGGGCGTGCCGTCGAGCGCTTGCAACACGCGCTCGGGGGTGATCGGCGTGGAATAGATCCGCGCCCCGATTGCATCGGCAACGGCATTGGCGATTGCGGGAATGACGGGATTAAGCGGTCCCTCGCCGGCCTCTTTCGCGCCGTACGGGCCTTCGAGTTCTTTGGTTTCGATCACGATTGCGTCGATGCGCGGCGTATCGAGAATCGTCGGCGTCTTGTAATCGAGTAAATTGGGAATGCGGTGGAGATCGTTGCGAAAAGCCGACTCCTCCATCAGGGCTTCGCCCATGCCCATGTAGGCGCTGCCCTCGATCTGGCCCTCGACGATGCGAGGATTGAGCGCGCGCCCGCAATCGTGCGCTAATACGATGCGTTCGACGCGAACCTCACCGGTCTCAAAATCGACCTCTACTTCGGCAACGCACGCGCTGTACGAATACGCCGGCGACGGGCCGACCCCCGAGCCTTTGAAGTCGCCATGAAGATCGGCGGGAGGCGTGTACGAACCAATCCCCGCCAACGTTCCGAACCGCGCCTCGGTAGCGCGGGCCGCGTCGACGAACGAGAGAGCGCGATCGGGATTTTTGCGATCGAAGACGCGACCGTTCTCAAAGGCGCAGCGTTCGGGTGCGATGCCGAGCTCCGCACCGGCGACCACCGCGATCCGTTCGCGCACGTCGAGGGCGGCGCTTCGCGCCGCGTTGCCCGCCATAAACGTTACGCGACTGGAATAGGAGCCGAGGTCGACCGGGGTCAGATCGGTATCGCCGGCGCAAACGCTCACGTCGAGCACATCGACGCCGAGCGCTTCGGCAACGATGACGGCAAGCATATTTTGCGATCCCTGACCGCAGTCGCTGGTGCCGCAGAAAACGGTGACGCCGCCGCCGCGATCGATCTTGACGATCGCACCGGAGTGCGGCATGGGGTTCCAGTAAATCGGCAACCCGGCACCGCAGAGATATGCACTCGCCGCAAGCCCGATCCCACGGCCGGGAGCGAGTTTTCCGTGCTTGTCGCTAAAGCCGGTACGTTCGGAGACGGCGCTTAAGGCCTCGCGCAGCCCGCAACTCGTGACGCGCAGATGGTTGACCGTTCGTGAATAGGGGTCGATGGCGATAGCGGCGCGGTAGGCACCGGCGTCGAGACCGAGTTCCTTCGCTATTTCGTCGAGTTGCGATTCGAACGCATAGCGAGGTTGCGTCGTACCGTGGCCGCGTTTGGGCCCGCAGGGCGGCTTGTTGGTGTAAACGCGACAGCCGTCAAAGGCATACGCCCCCATTTTATAAGTAACGGGGAGCAGGGCGCCGGTGTAGTAGGTGGTCGCAACGCCATACGAACCATAGGCGCCGCCGTCGAGCCACGTCTGCACGCGGCAAGCGGAGATGCTTCCGTCGGCTCTGATTCCCGTCTGTAGGTGAATGCGAACCGGGTGGCGGCCGCGGTGGGTGTAGAAAACCTCTTCGCGCGAGAGCGTAAATTTTACCGGGCGCCCGGTCTTCCGTGAAAAATATGCCGCCGCGAGTTCGTGCGCGACCGGCTCGGTCTTTCCACCAAAACCTCCGCCGACCGGCGGCGCGATAATACGAATGCGGCTCGCCGGAAGTTCGAGCACCGCAGAGGCGACGCGATGCAGATAATGCGGTGTTTGGGTCGACGACCAGAGCGTGAGTTTGCCGTCGGCTCCACAGCTTGCAACCGCTGAATGCTCCTCCAGCGCCGCATGCGTGTTCCCTTCGAAGAAATACTCGTCATCGAAAATATGCGCGGCATCGGCAAAACCGGCATCGAGGTCGCCGAATGTCAGGTGAACCTCTTTGTGAACGTTACTAGCGCGACGCGAATCGGGATGAATCTTCTCCCCGTTACCGTCGACATCGAGCAAAGCGGCGTCGATCGACATCACCGACGGCAGCACTTCGTAGCGGATGTCGACGAGCGCAGCGGCCTTTTGCGCGGTGAGTTCGTCTTCGGCGACGATGCCCGCGACCGGCTCGCCGACGTACCGCACTTTATCGATTGCGAAGACCGTCTCATCTTGCGCCGATGGAAGAATGCCGTACCGTATCGGGAGATCGCGCCCGATCGCTATCGCGACGACGCCGGGAACGCGGAGCGCGCGTTCGTAGTCGATGGAGAGAATGCGCGCGTGTGCGTGCGGGCTCCGCAGCAATTTCCCGAAGAGCATCCGCGGTAAGGCGATATCGTCGGCGAAGATCGCGGCCCCGGTTACTTTCGCATAACCGTCGATGCGTGGGAGCGGTGCGCCGACGGCGTGTGACCCGGAGTGCGAAGCGCCGTTCTTACCCATCGATGCCGGCTCGCATCCGTTGGCCCGCGAGCGCGACGGCCTCGACGATCTTCGTGTATCCGGTGCAGCGACAGAGATGTCCGGCGAGAGCGTCGCGAATCTCCGCTTCGCTGGGCTCCGTGTTGTGCTCTAACAAGTGGACGGCGGCGTTGAGAAACCCGGGGGTACAATATCCGCATTGCGCGGCACCGAGCTCGAGAAACGCGCGCTGAACCGGGTGCAGCGCGCCGTCGACGGCGAGCCCCTCGACCGTTTCGACGTTGCGATCGATTGCGTCGGCGGCGAGCGTGAGGCACGAAAGAACGGGGGTTCCGTCGAGGATGACGGTGCACGCACCGCATTGTCCGAGTTCGCAACCGTGTTTGGTGCCGGTCAAGCGCAAGTCTTCCCGGAGTACCTCGAGCAAGGTTGCATGGGGATGAAGCGCCAGCGTGACATCGCGTCCGTTCACGTGCAGCGTCGCTAATATTTTCGATGGAGCGATCGACATGGTCGTTCCTCACCTCGTGCACGTGCAGCTCGCAACGGATGACGCGCATCGCTAGACTAGTAAGGAAGGGTTGCTATCGGCACCGAGTAACTCCTTTCGGCGATGTATGTGAAAATCGTTAGTCAATCCTCAAATAGAAATGACGACTAGCAAAAAACAAATAGATGCTTGATATTCTTTCGCGTATCGTGCGCCTTCAAAACGACCGGCACGAAGTCGTGCTCGCGACGCTCGTCGGCGTGCGCGGCTCCTCGGCGCGCGACCCGGGCGCAACGTTCGCCGTCAGCGACGACGGAGAGCTCGTCGGCGCTATCGGCGGCGGCTGCGTGGAGGCGGCGCTGGTGGAAGAAGCGCACGAGGTATTGCGCGACGGGAAAGCGCGCAGCGTTGCGTACGGCCTTTCGGATCGCGAAGGGGCGGATATCGGGCTCGCATGCGGCGGCGAAATAACGATTTTTCTCGATCGTCTCGAACCCGGTTACTGCGCGGAGCTGGAACGAACGAGCGAGGATCTGCTCGCTCACGCGCTGCGACTCGACGGCGGCGCGACCGGCGCGCGCATCGCGATCTATCCGGAACGGAGTTACGGAACCTTGGGTGACCCCGCGCTCGAAGCTGCGACGGCGAGCTTCGTGCGCGCTGCTCCGCCGCGCTTAGCCGCGCAGATCGACCTTGAAGGCGCGAGCGTATTCATCGCTCCGAAACGCATCTCGCCGCATATGTATGTGTTCGGCGCTCTGGATTTTGCCGCATCGACGATCGACGCCGCGCATCTTCTCGGATATACCGTAACGCTCTGCGACGCTCGCGCGGCCTTTGCAACGAAGGCGCGCTTTCCAAATGCCGATCGCATCGTCGTTGCTTGGCCGCACGAGTTTCTCGCTTCGGCTCCGATCGACGAACGAACCGCGATCGTCTCCTTCACGCACGACGAGAAATTCGACGTGCCGTTGCTGCTTGCAGCGGTGCGCTCGCGCGCCGGCTACGTCGGCGCGGTCGGCAGTCGCGCGACGCATGCGCGCCGTATCGAGGCGTTGCGTCAAGCCGGAATGACCGAGACGGAAATTTCGAAAATATGCGCGCCGATCGGGCTCGATATCGGTGCACGCACGCCGGAAGAGACGGCACTGGCCGTGCTCGCCGAAATCGTCGCCGTCGAGCGCGGGCGCTCGGGCGGGAGTCTCTCGCACGGAAGCGGCGCAATTCGCGGACGCATCGGGGCGTGAAGGCGACGGCCGTCGTTCTTGCCGCCGGTGAGGCGCGCCGCATGGGCCGGCAAAAACTCTTGCTCGAAATCGGTGGCGTGCCGATACTCGCGCGAGTGTTGCGCGCCTGCGAACACCTTCCCACCGTCGTGGTCGGAGCTCCGAGCCTGCGCGCGTTCGTCGAAGAACGTGGCGCTCGTTTTGTCGCGAATCCCGCACCCGAATCGGGTATGGCGCATTCGCTCGCTCTCGGCGATGCCGAAGCCGAAGCGGGAATGCCGCTGCTGGTGCTCCTCGGGGATAAACCGCTCGTGACGCGCGCGCTGGTGGAGCACGTACTCGCGGGGGCGGACGGAGCCGATATCTGTTTTCCGCAGCATGAGGGCGTCGGCGGCCATCCGGTCTATTTTTCGCTCCGTGCGCGCGAGCGGATCGCATGCCTCCCGCGCGGTGATTCGATTCAGCTGTTACGGGACGATCCGACGTTGCGACGCCGTGTGTTGGATATCTCCGAGATCGGTGCGTATGCCGACGTCGACGATTCCGAGGCACTCGAACGCCTGCAAATCGGCATCGGGCACGAAATTCCCTAACGGGCAGCGCTCTGAAGGTAGCCGTGCCCGCGCATCTAAAGGCGCCGGATGCGAGCGAGGAGCGAGGTACGGTATGGCGGATTCAATCCATAACTATCACGTGCGGATGACATGGACGGGAAGTGAGGGTGTCGGAACGACCTCCTATCGAAGTTACAGGCGTGAATACGAGTTGGCGGTAGAGGGAAAAGCGACGATGCGAGGCTCCGCCGACCCGCAGTACCGTGGCGATGCAACGCTCTGGAACCCAGAAGAACTCTTCTTGGCGTCGTTGAGTGCGTGTCATCAACTTTGGTATCTCCACCTTTGCGCGGAGGCCGGCGTCGTCGTTCGAACCTACGAAGATCGGGCCGACGGCAGCATGGTCGTGCACCGCGACGGCAGCGGAGAATTCGTCTCGGTTCTGCTTCGGCCGACCGTTACGATCGGGGCAGGCTCCGACCGCTCGCGCGCGATCGCGCTTCACGACCATGCGGCGAAGATGTGCTTTATCGCTCGCTCGGTGAAGTTTCCGGTCGAGCACGCACCGACGATTGCCTTCGAATGAGACGCGTCGTGATTCGACGCGTTCTCACTATGGCGCTGCTGCTGATGGTTGCTGCATGCTCGCGCGGTCCGCGCGATCATGCCCCGCCGAACACCGTGCGCTTTGCTATTGCTGCCGATCCGACGACGCTCGACCCGCTCTTTCTCACCCCCGACGCGGCTTCGGTCGATCAACAAGTCGCGCGGTTGCTTTTCGAACCATTCGTCGATCTCGACGCACGCGGGCGATTGGTCCCGGTGTTGTTGCGCGAGATCCCAACGCGGAGCAACGGCGGCATCTCGGCCGACGGCCGGAGGATCGTCTACCATCTCCGGTCCGGGGTCCGTTGGAGCGACGGAACGCCGGTGACGAGCGCCGACGTACTCTTTACCTTGCATGCGATTCTCAACCCGCATAATCCGGTTCGAACGCGCGAGGGATATGCGCTGATCGATCGGGCCGTCGCGCCGAATGCCTCGACCGTCGTTCTGCATTTGAGAAAACCATGGGCACCTGCGGTTGCGACGTTTTTTTCGTACGGAATCGAACCGTATGCCGTCGTCCCCGCGCACGTACTTGCCGGAGTTCGTTCGTTGCGAACCGCGCGTTTTAACGGTGACCCGACGGTGAGCGACGGCCCATTTCGTTTCGTTTCATGGCATCGCGGCGACCGATTGACGTTTCGTGCCAACCCGCTCTACTGGCGTGGCGCGCCGAAGGTCCGGCGAATCGTCGCGCGCATCGTTACCGATCCCGGAACGAATCTCACGTTGCTGCGCACCGGCGAGCTCGACTGGAACCTCATCGCTCCCGCGCAACAGGCGGCGCTGCGCGGCGCGACGTCGATTCGCATTCTCCGCGTGCCGACCAGCGTGATCGCCGGTATCGCTATGAATGTTGAACGCGGGCCGCTGCGCGACGTCCGCGTACGGCAAGCGATCGCCGAGAGTATCGACCGCCGCGCGATATCTCGCAAAATTACGCTCGGCGTCTATCCCGTCGCCGATACGTTGCAGCCGAGCTATTCGTGGGCGCGCGATCCGCAGGTGCATGCCCCCGCCTACCATCCACGGCGCGCGGACGCATTGCTCCGCGCGGAGGGGTGGCGTCGCGGCCCCGGCGGCGTGCGTACGAAGAACGGCCGGGCGCTGCATCTGCTCTACGTGCAGTTTCCCGAATCGACGACCGGCGTTCTTGTGGCGACGTTCGTCCAGCAGGCGCTCGAAGCGCGCGGAATCGCGGTGACGCTAAAGAGCGTGAGCAACGCGCAGCTCTTTCTCCCGAAAGACGGCACCTTGGCTCGGGGGCAATTCGATCTCGCCTATATCCCGTGGACGATGGGAATCGATCCCGACGATTCGTCGATTCTGCGGTGCGGCGCGCCGGAGAACTACATGCGTTGGTGCGATCCGGAGGTCGATCGGCTCGAGCGGCGTGCGCTCGAGACGAGCTCGCGGCGCACGCGGCGGCGCCTCTACGGACGGATCGAGGCGCGGGTCGCCACCCAGGTACCGCTCTTGGTGCTCTTCGACGCGTCGTATCTCTACGCGTACGATGCAAGGCTTGAGGGATTCGCGCCGAATCCCGTCCTTCCGACCGCTACTGCTTGGGCCTGGCGCGTACGTTCGGCCCGCTCTCGGAGGTAATGCATGTCCGTTGCTGCCGTCATCGGCGCCGCACTCTCCCACCTGTACCTCTTGTTTTACGTGCTGGCCGCGATCGTTTGGTGGCGAACGATGCGGCGCGCGCGAAGAGAGCACCGCGCGCTCGACAGCGCATTCGTTTTTTGGGGCGAGCTGCTCTTCTGGTATGGCGGGCTCGCGCTCATTTGGGCCGGCTTTTTTCACGGTTACGAACAGCATATCGCAGCGAGCAGCATCGGCTGGCAGCCGAGCCCGTTCGAATACGAGCTCGGCTGGTTCGAGATCGGGATCGGTATTGCAGCGCTTTTCGTTCGGCGGCAGAACTACGGGTATCGTCTGGCGCTAACGATTCCGATCGTGATTTTTTCGTTCGCAGCCGCGGCGCAACACATCGCGCTGATGGTTACGCGACATAATTTTGCTCCGAATAACGCCGGGATGATGCTCTGGCTCAACGACATCATCATGCCGCTGCTCCTCGCTTGGTTCGCTTTTGCGTCGCGGGATGCCGACCGCTAACCGCCGCACGTGGCCCTTCTTGGTCTAGTGTGGTAGACTAGGTCGATGACGACCAAGAATCTCTACGAGGCGAAGACGCATCTCTCGGCGCTCGTTGCCGAAGCGCTCGCGGGCGAGGAGGTGG
>JAJYRI010000007.1 GCA_021794175.1 bacterium | reverse complement strand
CCGAGCATTTCCCCGATATCGTCGATCTGCGCTTCACCGCGCAGATGGAGGGCGATCTCGATAAAGTCGCCGAGGGCAATGCCGACTGGGTTGCGGTGCTACGCCACTTCTATACGCCGTTCGCGCTGCGGCTCGAGGAAGCGGAGAAGAAGTTGCCGCGGCTCGAGGTTCGCGATGAACCGACCGATGAAATCTGCCCGAACTGCGGCAAGCCGATGGTGATAAAGACCGGACGCTTCGGACGTTTTATCTCGTGCTCCGGCTACCCCGAATGTAAGACGACCAAGCCGATTCTCAAGAAGACCGGCGCGCTCTGCCCCAAGGACGGCGGCGATATCCTCGAGCGGCGCAGCAAACGCGGGCGCACATTTTTCGGATGCGCCAATTACCCGGCCTGCGATTTCGTATCGTGGGATCGCGTTATTCCGCAGCCCTGTCCGGTCTGCGGCGCGCACGTCGTGGTGAAGAGCAAACGCGGCGTCGGGCGCTTGCAGTGCTCGGCCGATGCCGAGCACGATGTCTCGTCGTTGCCGCTGCCTGGTTCGAACTCCGGCGAAGAGCGCGAACTCGTGCAGGCCTGAGCCCCGCGGTGCGTTTACGGGTCATCGGCGGCGGGCTCGCCGGCTGCGAAGCGGCCTGGCAAGCCGCCCGTCTCGGCGTCGAGGTCGATCTCTATGAGATGCGCCCGCATCGGCGCGGCCCGGCGCACACCGGCGACCGGCTCGCCGAATTGGTCTGCAGCAATTCGATGCGCGGTGCCGCTCTGGAAAATGCCGTTGGGCTGCTGAAAGAGGAGCTCGCGCGGCTCGATTCGCTGATCGTCACCAGCGCGCGCGAAGCCGCGGTTCCCGCAGGCGGCGCGCTCGCCGTCGATCGCGAGCGCTTCGCGGAGCTCGTCGAAGGGCGCATCGCCGATCACCCCCGCATTGCCCTGCATCGCGAAGAGATTCTCGATCTCGACGACCCGCGCCCGACGATTCTCGCCTGCGGGCCGCTGCCCGGCGATGCGCTGCTCGGCGCGATCGATCGCCTTCTCGCGGCGAATGTCGCCGCCGGCGCGGCGCCGACGCGGCTGCATTACTTCGATGCCGCTTCACCGATTCTCGCCGCCGATTCCATCGATGAATCGGTGATGTACCGAAAGTCGCGCTACGAAAAGGGCGACGGCGACGATTACCTCAACATTCCGCTCGATCGCGATGCATACGCACAGTTATTGCGCGATCTGCGCACGCTGCCGCGCCACGAAGCAAAGGCCTTCGAGAGCGACGGACGCTTTTTCGAGGGTTGCCTCCCGATCGAAGAGATGGCCGACCGCGGAGACGACGTGCTGCGTTTCGGGCCGTTGAAGCCGGTCGGCTTGCGCCACCCGGTCACCGGCGAGACGCCCCATGCCGTCGTGCAATTGCGAAAAGAGAATCGCGACGGGAGTGCGTTCAATCTCGTCGGCTTTCAAACGCGGCTCACGTGGCCGGCACAGCGCGAAGCGTTCGGGCGATTACCGGGCCTTGCGAACGCCGAATGGTTGCGCCTCGGGGTGATGCACCGCAATACGTTCATCGATTCGCCGCGACTTTTAGACGAGCGCCTCCGTTTGCGCGGCGAATGCCCCCTCTGGTTCGCCGGACAAATTACGGGTGCGGAGGGCTACGTCGAAGCGGCCGCCTGCGGAGCGATGACCGGCATCCACGCCGCCCGCGAGATGCTCGGCTGGACGCCGTTGACGGTTCCGCCGGAGTGCGCGCTCGGTGCGGTCGTCGCGCATTTGCAAAACGATGTCTCGCACGATTTCCAACCGGCGAACGTCACCTGGTCGATGGTGCCGCCGCTGCCGACGACGATTCGCGAGAAGAAGGCGCGCCGCGCGCTGCTGGCGGAGCGGGCGCTTCGCGCTCTGGACGAGTTCTCCGCACGGCTCGCGACGCCTTAAAAGGGGGCTCCCGCCGCGAGGCGGTTCGTGCGCGGGGCAGGCGGAACTGCAACGAATTCTCCTCCGGAACAGTAGTACGTACCGATGAAGATTCGATCCACCACCATTCTCGCCGTCCTCCGCGACGGCCGTCTCGCCATCGCAGGCGATGGGCAAGTGACGCTCGATAAGACGATCGTCAAACATTCCGCGCGGAAAGTGCGCAAGATCGCCGGGGGGAGAGTGCTTGCCGGTTTTGCCGGATCGGCGGCCGACGGCATCACGCTGCTCGAAAAGTTCGAGAAAAAGTTCAACGAGTTCAAAGATCTCACGCGCGCGAGCGTCGAGCTGGCGAAAGATTGGCGCCAGGACCGGGCGCTGCGACGATTGGAGGCGATGCTCGTCGTCGGTACGCCGGAGCATCTCTTCTTGCTCTCGGGAACCGGGGACGTCATCGAGCCCGACGAGGGGATCGCGGCGATCGGTAGCGGCGGCCCCTACGCGCAGGCTGCCGCGGCGGCACTGTTGCGCAATACGAGCATGAGCGCCGAAGAGATCGCACGCGCGGCGCTGGGAATCGCCGGCGAGATCTGCATCTATACCAACGACGATGTGACGGTCGAGGTGCTGCCGTGAGCGCTCCGCTGACACCACGTGAAATCGTCGAAGCGCTCGACCACTACGTCGTCGGACAGAAGAACGCAAAGCGGGCGGTTGCGATCGCCCTGCGCAACCGCTTTCGGCGCGCCTCGGTGCCGGCGGAGCTGCGCGGCGAAATCACACCGAAAAATATCTTGATGATCGGGCCGACCGGTGTGGGGAAGACCGAGATCGCGCGTCGACTCGCCGCGCTCGCCGGCGCTCCGTTCGTGAAGGTCGAGGCGACGAAATACACCGAGGTCGGCTACGTCGGTCGCGATGTCGAATCGATGGTCCGCGATCTCGTCGAACAGTCGATCCGGATGGTGACGCAAGAACGACGCGAAGACGTGCGCGATCTGGCGCGCAAGCAGGCGGTCGAACGAGCGATCGATCTTTTGCACCCCGAGACGCGCGCCGCGCAGCCGCAGCAGCCGACGAATGCTTTCGCAGCGACGCTCGGATCGATTTTCGGCAACATCGCAGCGGCGCAGCCAAGTGCGCCGCCTCCGCAGCCAAGCGTTCCCGCACCCGAAGCGCAGCGCATCCGGGAACAGACGCGCGACGAGATCGCGCGCGGTTTCTACGACGTGCGGCTCGTGGAAGTGGAGGTCGAAGAGCAGGCCTCATTACCGATCGGGGTGATCGGCGGGAATATGGATCAAGGGAGCGGAGACATGGGCGAGATGCTCGGCGGCCTGTTGCCCAAGCGCAAGAAAAGCAAACGCGTGACGCTCGCCGACGCGCTACGCATATTCGAGGACGAAGAGGCCGAGAAGCTCATCGACGGCGATGCGGTGAAACGCGAAGCAATTCGGCGGGCGAGCGAAGACGGTATCATTTTCATCGACGAGATCGATAAGATTGCCGGGCGTGAGGGCGCACGCGGCGGTCCGGACGTTTCGCGCGAAGGTGTCCAACGCGACATTCTCCCGATCGTCGAAGGGAGCACCGTGAATACCAAACACGGCGCGATCGCGACCGATCACATTCTTTTCATCGCCGCCGGGGCGTTCCACATGAGTAAGCCCTCCGATCTCATCCCGGAATTGCAAGGACGCTTCCCGATTCGCGTCGAGCTCGATTCGCTCACCGCAGAGGACTTCGTAACGATTCTCACGCAGCCGCGAAGCGCGCTGGTCGCACAGTATAAAGCGCTGCTTGCCGCCGACGGCGTCGATCTGCGGTTCACCGACGACGGCATCGAGAGCATCGCCCACTTCGCGATGGAGGTGAACGAACGCAGCGAGAACATCGGCGCGCGCCGCTTGCACACCGTGCTCGAACGAGTGCTCGAGGATATCTCGTTCGCCGCCCCCGACGTCGAGCGCGAATTGGTTGTCGATGCGCCCTACGTGCGCGAACGGCTCGCCGATATCGTTGAGAGCGCCGATCTCTCGGGGTATATTCTGTAGCTCGCGGGCGCGTGCTCCCGATGTCGTTGGTTGTTAGGGCTTTCCCGGGAGTACCATGTTCGTCTGCTCGCCCTTCGGATTGAAAAAACCAGGTTCGAAGTCGAGCATCTGTCCGTTCGCTCGTTGCGCGGGGCCTGCGCCGCAGAGCATCCATTTGGGATAATGGTGGTACTCGGGAAGATTGCCATCAGCGGCTGCGCCGCCTTGCGTATCCACAAACGACCGAAGTTCGTAGGGTTTCAGGTCGAACAAGATTGGGTCTTCGTAGGAGGCCCCCCGATCGACTTCCACCACGATACGCGTGTAGCGTAAAAGATACGGAGTCTCGTTCATGACCGTAAAGCGCATGGTTTCGAATTCCTGCGGTGAGGTCGTGCTCCCCTCGAATGCTGCATCGCACGAGAGAACGGCGACGCGGGCATTGAGGCTGTTCTCGGGGATGCCGTGGATAATCGGACCGCCGAGCTTCACGATATGGGACCACACGGTGCGAAAGGGACTGAACGGGTGGCCGTGCGCGTCCGGGGTGAGAGCATTCCAGATGCCGGGACCTGGGGTGAAGCGCACGGCCACTTGCCGCCGGAGCGTCTGCGATGCAACGCCACCGACGAGGAGTGCTGCGCCGGCGACGGTGGCAGCAGCAAGAAGGGCGATTCGATTCAGCAAGGTTTTTCTCCGGACGTGCGCTCGGGCTGGGTAGCACCCGCCCTTTCTCGGCGCGGTGCGCTCAGCCCCTTCGCTACGCCCGACGCGAGAACGACGAGCGTCGCCGGTCACGAGCCCGGCGACGTTGCAAATCGTCGCCGAAAGTGAGAGTGCGTCATGGTTTGCAGAGTTCTCTGCGAATAAAGATCGTTGCATCGTTCCCACATCGAGCGGGGTGACGCCCTCGTCGGCGTGGAACTCGTTCGTCGAACGCTCACCATTCCTTCAGGATGCCCCCAGGCGCGATCTGCTACAATCGCGTTATGGGAAAAAAGCATTCGACGATTCGCCACATGGGGGCGCTCGCGCTGGGTATGGCGCTGTTCGGCTTAGCGGCCTGTAACGGCGGAGGCACCCCCTCGACGCCGGCGCCGACGAAGCCGTGCGTTTCGCCGGTAACGGTGCAGGTGCTCTATCCGCAACCGGGGGCGACGGCCGTTCCCGCGACGTTGACGACGATCTACGTTGCGACCAGCGCCGCCTTCCCGAGCGATAGTAATAATGCGTGGGATACCGAGCTTGTCGGACCGCCGACCTACGGGGTCCAATTCACCGCGCAGTTTACGGCGACGACGGCGAGTGCGCTACCCGCAGGTTCGGCGACGCCGAGCATGGCGAACCCCCTGTACTACTCGACGGCGCTAAGCAACGCGCTGGTGACCGGCTCGGGCTTCTCGATCTACATCAACAATCTCAACGATGCCGCTTGCTACGCTGTGGGCACGGGGGCGACCGCGCTCTCGAGCTTCTCGACGTAGTAGGGAGATCACGGCGCGCGGAGGTAGAATACCCTAAGTATGCCCTACCTCCGCGAGATCGTAACCGACGGTCACCCGACCCTGCGCAAGGTGGCGAAGCGGGTCGACCCCAAAGAGCTGCAGGATCCGTTGATCCAGCAGCTGATCGACGATATGTTCGAGACGATGTACGACGCACCGGGAATCGGCCTTGCGGCGCCGCAGGTCAACGTCTCGAAGCGTATCTTTACGGTGGATTTACAGGACGGCAACCCCGAACACGGACCGTTCGTCGTCGTGAACCCGAAATTCGAGTCGACCGAGGGCGAGATCGAGTGGACCGAGGGCTGTCTCTCCGTTCCCGGCTTCGTCGGCGAAGTAACGCGCTACGAACGCGTTCGCGTCAGCGGGCTCGACCGGCACGGAAAGCGGGTGGCGTTTGCGGCAGAGGGGCTCTTTGCCATCTGCCTTCAACATGAAATCGATCACCTCAACGGCGTCCTGTACGTGGATAAGGTGAAGGATCTGCGCCCCGCGCAGACCGACGAAGAGCTCGAGGCGGCCGAACGCGCAGCGTCGCTTCCGTAAGGCCGATGCTCACCGCCTATTTTTTCGGAAGCAGCGAGTTTGCCGTTCCGTCGTTGCGCGAGACGGCGCAACGAACGCATCTACGCGGCGTCGTGACGCAACCCGAGCGCCCCTCCGGTCGTGGGCATAAGCTCACGCCGACGCCGGTAAAACGCGCGGCGCTCGAACTCGGCCTGCCGGTCTTCGAGCCGACCTCGATGCGTGCGTTCCTCGCCGAGCACCTCGATGAACCGATCGACCTCATCGCTCTGGCAAGCTTCGGGCGCATTTTGCCGCCGGAGCTGCTCGCGTGGCCCCGGCTCGGCGCGCTCAACGTCCATCCCTCGCTCCTCCCGCTCTATCGTGGAGCGACCCCGATCCAGTCGGCGTTGCGCGATGCTGCAAGCGAGACCGGGCTCTCGATCATGCTGATGGACGCGGGAATGGATACCGGCCCCCTCGTGGCGCAGGAACGTGTCGCAATAGGCGCGCAGGAAGAGTACGGCGAGTTGCACGATCGACTTGCCGCTCTCGGCGCGCGCATGCTCGGCGAGGCGATCGCGCGTGCGGAGGAAGGGAGCCTTACGGCCCAACCGCAAAGCGGCGAAGCGAGTACGACACGACCGTTGAAGAAGGAGGACCTTATCGTCGATCTCACGTGGCCCACATCGCGATTGCTCGCGGCGGTGCGTGCTTATGCACCGGCGCCGCTCGCGCGTGCGTTGGTCGATGGAGAGTGGCTCAAGATCGTGCGCGCGCACGACGATGGCGGTCGCTTCGCGATCGATGAGCTCATCGCGCCCAATAAAGGGGCGATGTCGTGGGATCGATACCGGCAGATGCGCTCGGCGGTGCGCGGGTGAGTGCGCGTGAGGCGGCGTTGTTGGCGGTGCGCGATGTGTTTCCGGGGGAACCCGGCGTCGAAGCGCGTCCGGCACAGGCGGCACTCGCCTATCGGGCGCAGCGCGCAAAGCTCGACGCGCGCGATAAGCGGTTTGCGACCGAGCTCTCGTACGGTGCGATCAAGATGCGACGCGCGCTCGACGATGCGTTGCGCCCGTTTCTCAAAGAGCGCGCGAAGAGCTTACCTTCGACGATTCAAGAGTTACTTCGGCTCGCGGTCTACGAGTTGCGCTACACGCAACCCGATGTCCACGCAACGCTCTTCGAATGGGTCAACCTCGCAAAACGCTACGGCCATCAAGGCCTCGGCTCGCTCGTCAACGCCGTGCTGCGGAGTTATCTCCGCGAGCCGACGCCGGAACCGCAGCGCGATCGGTATGCCGACGTCGACGATTATTACGGCGCGCTCTACTCGCTCCCGACGTGGCTCGTCCGTCGTCTGCACGCGCGTTTCGGCGACGAGCTTATCGAACGCATCTGTCGCGAAGCAAACGATCCGGCCGCGCATGCGCTGGTGGCGCTCGGAGAGAGCGAGCGCCTCTTGGAGATGATGGTGAAGCGCGGAATGCACGCAAACCGATCGACGATCGCGCGCGATGCCGTGGTGGTTCGTGCGAGCGAGAGCGCGGCGCTCGATCTCGTCGAGAGCGCGAGCCTGCCGTTCTGGGTACAGTCGGAGAGCTCCGCAGCGATCGTCGATATCCTCGACCCGCAGAGCGGCGAAAGCGTCCTCGATTGTTGCAGCGGCCGCGGCAATAAAGCCTTGCAAATTGCCGCACGGATCGGCTCAAAGGGAGCGCTTACCTGCGTAGACCGCGATGCGCGGAAGATCGCGGTGCTCCAACAGCGCTTCGAAGAGTATCGGCGCTTCGCCGAACTCCCCGTGCCCGCCGTCGTCGTGGGAGATGCCGCCGAGCCGGCGCTCGTCCCGCCCGAGATGCTCTTCGATCGCGTTCTTCTCGACGCACCGTGCACCGCATTGGGCGTGATCGCGCGCCATCCCGAAGCGCGCTGGCGTCGGCGCCCCGAAGATGTCGAGCGCATGGCGGAGTTGCAGGGAGCGCTGCTCTCCGCGATCTCGCCGCACGTAAAAATCGGCGGGCGCATCGTCTATGCGGTCTGCTCGACCGACGAACGCGAGAGCACGATCCCGATCGATACGTTTCTCTCCACCGGGAACTTCGTGCGCGTTCCGTTACCTGATTCGCTCGCGGCGTTCGTCGACGCAAACGGCGATCTGCTGATGCCCCCAATCGATGGACGTGACGGATTTTTCGCAGCGTGCTTGGAGCGTGTGCGATGAACTGGTTCGCGCGCATCGAACGGAGCATCGCCGATTTTGTCGAGCGGGCCTTTGCGCGCAGTTTCCCGAGCGATCTCGAACCGGCGCAGGTCGCCCGTAAGCTCGTCGCGGTGATGGAGGCACAGACGCGCAGCGGCGTCGACGGCAGCACGCGCGCTCCGAGCGGCTACGAAGCCCGCGTCAGCGATCTCGATTACGAACGGCTCGAAGAGCATCGCGACTATCTCGAGCGTCAGTGGGCGGATCTGCTCGAAGATTGCGCCGCTCGCGTCGGGATCGTTTTCGCCGACGGCCCGGCTCGTGTAAAGATGATCGCGCGCCCGGATCTTCCCTCCGGTACCGTCGACGTGCGCGTCGAACCCGAACCGACGGTTGTTGAAGAGATCGAAGAAGATCTTCACCATCGTTTTTTCTTGCACATGGTGCAAGGGGCGCCGGCGTATGGAATTTTTGCGCTCGAAGAGAGTACCGTCATCGGTCGCAGCGAGTCGTCGGATATCTTCTTACTCGACCCGGGCATTTCGCGGGTTCATGCGCGCATCGATATTCGCGACGGCGTCGCGACGATCGTCGATTGCGGCTCGACGAACGGCACCTACATCAACGACGAACGTATCGACCGGCACGCCTTGAGCGACGGCGACGAAATCGTCGTCGGAAGTACCCGGATGCGCGTAGAGATTCGTGACTGAACTCCACGATGCATGGGTGCGCCTCGATACGCTGGGCATCACCGCTGCCCTTGCTTCGGTTGCCGCTGTCGGCTTCATGCGCCGCCCCGACGCCCGCGAACCGATTGGGGATCTCACGCCGATCTCGGTGCGTCTTGCGATCTATGAAGGAACGACGCGCCGCGAGTTGCGTGTCTTGACGCCGGCGTTAATCGGCCGCGCGGGGAACTGCCACGTGCAACTGCAGGATGGCGATGTCAGCCGGCGCCACGCGCGTCTCGAGGCCGAAGAAGGCGTACTCTACCTGCGCGATCTCCGCAGCGCGAACGGCACCTTCCTCAACGGCGAAGCCTTCGCGGGCGCGATCGAGCTTCGCGTCGGGGACGAGATCGATTGTGGAGCGACGCGACTGGAGATCGAGGAGATCGGCGCGTGAGCGTGCTGACCGGCTCTCCGTGGCTCGTCGCGCTCGCCGCATCGCTCGCGCTTATCTGGGCGCTGCGCAAAACGCGGGGCAGTCGGCGCGACTGGTTCTTCCCGTTTGCGACGATCGTCCTCGTTCTCTTCGGGGAAGTGCTGCTCGCGCGTCTCTCACCGACACTTGCGCGCAAACAGTTGGTATGGATCTGCATCGCGTTCGGCATCGCAACGCTCGTCCAGCCCTATCTCGCGCGCTTCCGGCGGATTGCCACGATAAAATACACCTGGATCGTGCTCTCGCTCGCGCTCGTCGCGGCGACGGCGATCTTCGGCGAGCGGGTGAACGGGGCGAAGCTGTGGATACGAATCGGCTCGTTGCACGTCGAACCCGTCGAAATCATCAAGCTACTCTTGGTCTTTTTCTTAGCTGCCTATTTGGCCGAGATGGGCGATGCGATTGCGAAGGCACGCTGGTGGTCCCTGCGCGCAAACATCAAGTATCTGGGGCCGCTGTTTTTGGGCTGGGGAGCATCGATCGGCCTGCTCGTCGTGCAACGCGATTTGGGTATGGGAGCGCTCTTGCTCTGTACGTTGTTAACCACGCTCTATGCCGCAACCCGTCGCAGCGATCTCGCACTTGGGGCAGCAGCGATATTCGCGGTCGTTGCGTTTTGGGCGGCGGTGCATTTCCCGTACGTTCACGAACGGATCGCCGTGTGGTTGCATCCCTTCGCCGATCCGTATGGTGCGGGATATCAGGCGGCGCAGAGCTACTTCTCAATCGCCGCGGGCGGGCTTTTCGGCACCGGGTTGGGGCTCGGACACCCCGGTTTCATCCCCGATGTCAGCACCGACTATATCGTTGCGGCGATCGCCGAGGAGTTCGGCTGGCTGGGGATCCTGGCGATACTCGCCCTCTATCTCGCCGTCGTTCGTCGTGCGGTGAGCGTTGCACGAGAGCAGCCCGATGCGTTTGCGAGTTTACTGGCGATCGGTCTCGCCGCGACCTTGGGTTTTCAGGTCGCGATCATCGTTGCGGGCGTCGCGGGGCTGGTGCCGCTGACCGGAATCACGCTGCCGTTTGTCTCCTACGGTGGTAGTTCGTTAGTCGCCAACGTGTTGTTGATCTCGTTGCTGCAAGAGATCGCATCGCGCCGCCCGGCGGCGGAGCGCGTATGAACGCACGCTCGATTTTCTGGGCACTGCTTGCAGCGTTCGCGCTCTGGGCATTCGTCTATGGCGCCATGCACCCGCTCAAGCCGCCGCCTGCGCCGAAGCCGACGCCGTTGCCCCGCCTCGCTCCGGCGGGCCCCGCGCGGCGCGACCGATTTAGTCGCGATCCCGTGATCGCCGGCAGGTCGCCGCGCCACGGTTTCATTCCCGGTCCGGCCCGCCTTGTCGCGATGGTCGGAGTTTTCGGATCGTCATTGCGCGACGACCGCGCGATGCTTACCGCGCCTTTCCCGATCGGCGTGATCCTCGATCCACGCGCGCGCGATGCACGCAATATCGCGACGATCGCGCACCGGCGCGGCGACGAACTCTTCGTTCAGGCCGATCGTGCTCCGAGCGCAACCGATCTCAAAGAATGGCAGCAGGAATTTGGGGGGGTGCTCGGCATTGCGACCCGCCACCCCGATCGCATGATTGCGACGCTTGCCGGAAGCACGTTGGTCCTCTTCGACGAACGTGGTGCGAGCAATCCGATGGAGTTTACGCGCTCGGAGATTCGCCTGATCCGTCGCGACGTTCGGATCGACGACCGGGATTCCGTGCCCTACATCACCTATATGCTCGAGCAGGCGACTGCGCTTGCACGTCGGCGCGGCATCGTGGTGTTGCTGATGCGTCCGCGACCCAACGACGTGGTGGCGATCGAAGGGCTCTTGCAGCGGCGCCACGACGTGCAGATCGTTCAGCCGGCGACCGCCGAACGTGTGTAAGTTCGCGCGCTGTTTCGTCGCGGCACTCGCGCTCGCCGCGCTCGTTTCGGGCTGCGCGCATCGCTCGCGATCCGGAGCCGCGCGTACGACGCCGACGCTCGTTTCGTCGTATGACGGCGGAGCGGTCTATCGTCAGCAGTGCGCGACCTGCCACGGCGTTCGCGGCGAAGGGGTCGCCGGCGTCGCGCCGGGGCTGCGGCTCGGGGCCGCGCTCATGTCGCAATCGGCGCTCGTTGCCGTTGCGCGCGGAGCTCGGCACGGCGACGCAGTGATGCCGGGCTGGTGCGGGCTGCTAAGCGATCGCGAGATCGCCGACGTGCTGGCGTATATCCGCGTGACCTGGGCCGATCGCGCGAGTACGAGCTCGCCGAGCGAGGTCGCTAGGATCTGTCGCTCGCGCGCGAATCGAGCAGTGCGCTAACCGCCGTTCGCACTGCTTCGAACGCCGCGCGCCGTTCCGGTGCGGCGTCGGGCCCGGGATCGAAAAGATTCATCGTCGCGTTCGCTTCGAAGAGCACGACGTTGCCGCGCGCATCGAGCGCAAAATCAATGCCGCCGTAGTCGAGCCCGAGTGCCGCGCGCACGCGTTCGAGCGTTTCGCATGCCCGGGCGCCGATCGTCCCGCTCATCTCGGCGAGAAATGCGCGTTCCGCGCCTTCGTCGTTCGATTGTGAGGAGAAGTAATGCACTTTCCACTGCTGCGAACGCGCGAGATGAATCGGGTAGAGGCGCTCGCCGACGATGAGGACGCGATATTTTTCGAACGCTCCGTCGGCCCGGCGCGTATCGATATATTCGATCGCCAGGAGGCGTTCGCCGGGAAGTGCGGCGAGCGCGCCGGGTAACGCTTCGGCGCTATCGACGTATTCGAAGTGTTCGCCGGTGTGGAAGCCGGGCGAGCGGAGCAAGATGGGGAAGGAGAACGGTGTCGCGGCGATTCGATCGCGCGCCATCTCCACCGTTTTCGGGACGCGCAGGCCGGGGATCGTTGCGAAGCGTTCGGCGTTTCGAGCGCGCGTACTTTCGAGGACCGCCGACGGTGCGTTGATCGTACGCTCTTTACGTCTCTCCACGAAGGTGCGCGCACGCGCGAGCGCTTCACCGCAACGCTCCGCATCGCCGATCGCGTTGAAGACGAGTGGGTAATCATCGATCTGCATCGAGGTTTCGTAGAACTCGGCGACGAGAACGTCGCAGGCATGGCGGCGAGCATCGATGATGCGTTCGGTGTCGACGTTTCCACCGAGTGCGGAGACGAGGACCAGTAACGGAGTGCGCGGCGCACCGCCCAACGGCGGAGCGCGCCGAACGGGGCGTGCGGAGAAGCCGATGTGCGCGTGCGTGCGAGCCTGCACCCACGCGGCGTTACGCGCGTACAGGAGCGCGAGCCCCTGATGCGCGTCGTGCGAACGCGGATCGATTGCGAGCGCGGCTTCGTACTGCGCGAGCGCCTCTGCGGATTCGCCCGCGTCGAGGAGCGCCGCCGCAAAGTTCGTCCGTGCGCGCAAATCGTTCGGGTGCGCGGCGACCGCCTGTGCGTACGCAAGTCGCCCGGCGCGTTTAAAACCGGAGTAGGTGAGCAGCGTGCCGAGGTTCGTCAGCGCGCCGAGATGCGTCGGATCGGCGGCGAGAATCGCCAGGTACGCATCGCGTGCCGATGCTTGCTCCCCGGTTGCCTCGAGCGCTTGCGCTGCCAGAAATGCCGAATCCACCGCATCTTCTTCGCGAGCCCGGGGGGCTTCGCCCGCGCTCGGCAAAGAAGATCGTCGCGGAACAGCGAACGATGGAGACGATGATGACCGATCGTATAAAATATCGCAATCTAATCGTCGGGTGTATCCTTGCATGCGCGTGCGGAGCGCCCACCCTCGGGCTCGCGCAGTCTCAGGACGTCACCGCCCCGGTCACGTCGAGCTCGCCGTTGCCCTTGTCGTCGTCGCAACCGTCGACACTCGCACCTACGCGAATCGCGCTGGTGCGAAGGGTCTATTTGGGTTTGCTCGCAGGGAAGGCGGACCGTACGTTGTTCGATGTGCGCATGAATGAGTTGCTCGATCCCGTCTCGCTCACATCGCTCGAAAAAAGCCTCGCGCCGTATGGCGTTCCCTCCACAATTTCCTCGAATTTCGAGGAGATTATGCCGACGGGGAGAGTGGTGGATTACGCCTTTGCCTTTGCCGGAAAGCGCTCGTTAACGATTCGCTTTTCATTCGATTCCGATGGAAAAATCGGAGGCCTGTTGTTCCCGGAGAACTTTCACTAGCTTTTCAAAAGGCGCGGGATCGGCGCCGGCAGGAAGGCCCCTCCCCGACGGAAAATCGGCGCTCATTATGAATTTGCGCAAATCGTCGTTCGCTCTACTCGTCGTTTTGGTTGCCCTTCCCGTGGGCGCGTCGGCGGCGACGCCGGCTCCCACCGCGACCGCTCCGGCGACGCCCGCGCCGACCGCGCTCTCGCCGAAACGGCTCGCCTTTGCGCGCACGTTGTTTACGAGCGTACAAGCCGGAAAGCTCGATAGCGCGCTCTTCGATGCGCGCATGAACGAACTTTTGAAACCGGTGGTCGTTTCCGGTGTTGCGAAGAGGCTTCGACCATTCGGTCCGCCGACAACGATTCTCGATGCCGGAGAGCAGACGACGCCGAGCTACCGGGTAACCGACTATCTCGTCCGCTTCACCGGTGGAAAATCGCTGATCATGCGCGTCGCGATCGATACCAAAGGCAAGATCGCCGGGCTCTTCTTCCCGAACGGTTTCTAGCGTGGGGCGCACGCTGCACGTGCTTCTTGCGGCGACGTTGCTGCCGCTGACGAGTTCGTTGCAGGCGTTGCAGCCGCAGGCACACGCCCCGGGTTTCGCCGTTGCCGTCGTGCGCGACGGCCGGATCGTGGAGCGCTTCGCCGCCGGCGATGCCGATGTTGCGGCATCGCGCCCGGTCACGCCGCAGACGATCTTCCACATCGGCTCGATAACGAAGATGTTTACGGCAACCTCGGTGATGCAACTGGTGCAGGCCGGGAGAATCGATCTCCGAGCGCCGGTGACGCGCTATCTTCCGCAGTTCGCGGCGTGGCGTGGCATAACGATTGCGCAGTTGCTGATGCATCGGAGCGGAATTCCCAACTATGCCGACGCGGCGATCGCGAGCGGTCAAGTCGCAACGCCGACCACGCCGCAGGCGATCTTGAGAGCGATGGTTGCGAGGCCACTCGATTTCTCGCCGGGCGCGCATTTCGAATATAGCAATACCAACTACGTCGCGCTCGGACTTGTCGTCGAACGCGTCACCGGCGAATCGCTCGACGCATACGAACGGCATGCGATATTCGACCCGGCGAAGATGCACTCTACCTTCATCGGCGTCGCACCGGCCGGTCGGCGCGTCGCCGTCGGTTATACGGCTCGCGGTAAGGCGGCGATCGCCAACCCGGGAGATCCGAGTTGGTATTTTGCCTGCGGCGATATCCTCTCGACGGTCGGCGATCTCGCGCGCTTCGACGGCGCGCTCATGGACGGTACGCTGCTCGCTCCGGCGACCTTCGCCGAAATGGTGAAGGTCGCGCGACCCGCGGCCGGATTCGGCGACGCGCGATACGGATACGGCGTCATGACGTTGCGCTTCGGAGATCGCACGATCGTCGGTCACCACGGCGGGCTGCCGGGTTTTGAGGCCGACGATGAGATGATCCCGCGCGACCGTTTCGCGGTGATCGCGCTCGGCAACGCCTTCGATTTCGCGACCTCGGGCCCCGATAATCTCGCATTCGAGCGCTACTATCCCAAGCAATTTGCGCAAAGCGTCGTCGCGGCACATGCCGCGTCGGCAAAACCGGTTCCCGATCCCGACCCGGCGCTCACGCGCCGCTTCACTGCATTCGTGCGCGGTCTCATTGCGGGAAAACAAGTCGACGCGAACGTGACGCCGCAGATGGCCGCTGCGCTTACCCCCGGTGCGATTGCGTCGATCGACAAGCAACTGTTCGCGGGGCTCGGCCCCTTACGGCGACTCACGTTTCGCGCTCGCTTCATCGGTGACGGCTATCACAACGACGAGTATCTGGCATCGTTCGGCAACGGGTATCTGAGGCTGCGTTTCGTGCTCGATCGGAACGGAGCGCTTGCGGGCTTCTTCAAGCAATAGCAAGGACGATCGACGCACCGCACGCTCGCTCTGCCGTTGACAACCCGGGCGCTGCCCTGTACCATACGCCCAACATGATGACGCATCGCACGTTCGCGTGGTGGTGGCAACTCTCCGGAGCGCATTCGCCGGTGAGGTAGGTCGTCGTCGCTCCCGCTAGGGATCGTTCGTAGAGGCCGTCCGTAACACCGGACGGTTTTTTTGTTGCAGATCGAGCCGGCGCCGAGCGCGCCATGGAGAAATAGCAGTGTATCCACTTACAGCATTCAAAGGGCAACGAAGCGTCGTCGAAGTCGGCGGCGTACGCTTCGGCGATGGCGGGTTCGTCGCGATCGGTGGTCCTTGTGCGGTCGAAAGCGAGCAGCAGATCGAGCGGGCGGCGGAGCTGCTTGCAGCGGGTGGAGCGGCGATGCTCCGCGGCGGGGCCTATAAGCCGCGCACCTCGCCGTATAGCTTCCAAGGGCTCGGCGATGAAGGGGTGCTGCTGATCGAGCGCGCCGCCGCACGGCATGCCTTGCCGACGGTCGTCGAGGTGCTCGCGGTCGAAGACGTTCCCTTCACCGCGGCGCGCGTTGCGATGCTGCAGATCGGTGCGCGCAACATGCAGAACGTCGCCTTGTTGCGGGCGGCGGCGCGCACCGGGAAACCGATCCTCCTCAAACGCGGCCCCGCCGCGACGCTCGACGAGTTGCTCGCCGCCGCTGAGTACATCTTGATGGAAGGCAACGCGCAGGTCGTGCTCTGCGAACGCGGGCTGCGCGGCTTCGATCGGCACACGCGCAACCTCTTCGATCTCGCCGGTGCGTTACGGCTTCGCGAGCTCACCCATCTGCCGGTCATCGTCGATCCCAGCCATGCAACCGGTCGGCGCTCGCTCGTCGTGCCGATGGCGCTCGCCGCCGCTGCCGCCGGGCTCGATGGGGCGATTCTCGAGGTCCATCCGCAACCCGAGGAGGCACTCTCCGATGCCGAGCAGGCGCTCGCGCCCGAGGAGTTCGCCGCCTTCACCCGGCGCCTCGACGCTCTGCGCGAGGCGGTTAAGGAGCCGCTGCTTGCCGGCCGATAACCCGAACTGGAGTCTACTCGGAAGGAGGTGACAGAAAATAACAACTCCACTTCTCGGCAGCGGTACGGCTGCATCCACGGGCGCAATTAGCCTTCAAGCCCTGCTCAAATCGCTCGGTCTTCCCTCGCTTCGCGGCGGCACCGATATCTTCGGTGGTTCCTTCGCGGCGGCACTGGAAGCTCGTTTGAAAGCAGCGAAGGCGTCGGCGCCTCAGGATCCGACGACTGTACTAACACAGCTTTTTGCAAGCGGTATCACCCCTGCCGAATTCATCAACACGCTCTCGATGCAGATCGGGCAAGCGGCGGCCACGGCTGCCAAAGCTCCGCCTGCCGCGAGAGATGCAGTAGCGAAGCAATTCGCGACTGCCTTTGCCAGCGCGCTCTCTCCACCCGGTACCGCGCCACCGACGTCGGCGCAGCAAGAAGCTGCAACCCTCGTGCAACGCTTCACCGGAATCGTTAACGGACTAGCGCGAGGGCAGACGACCACCAAGGGGCAGAAGAACGAGATCTCGGGTACGCTCTTGGACGCCATATCGGCGAAAGAACCCCCGGCCCCAACGACGACGACACCCCCGCCGACTGCGAGTACGCCCGCGATCGACGAGGCTCTTTCGTCGTTGCTCTCGTTGCTTCCGAACCACGCCGCCTCGAACGCGATCGCTTCCGGCCGAACCGCCGCGAGCAACCTCGTCTCGAGTGCCGGCCTACCCACGGCCTCCCCGCTCGTGCAAACGACGGGCGCCATCTCCCCGGAGCCGACAAAGGCCATGCCTGCGCCGAGCGCTCCGGCTGCGCTCCCGACGCTGACCTCGCTCGCGAATTTCGCGGCGCCTCCACCGCCTCCACTCCCGCATGCGGGAGCGGCACCGGAGCCGCCGGTTCGCAACCCGAGTTTCAGCGCTCCAAGCGTAGCCCCGAGCGCAAACGCGGGGCAGAACCTCGACCTGCTCGGGCGCATGATCGCCCGCGCGGCCGGTACCGACGCGACCCTGACTGCGGCGCGAGCCGCCGCCGGAGAACCGTCCTCGCCGGCAACCTTTGCAACGGCGAGCTTCGCAAGCGCGGGTCTCACCGGGGCCCCGAGTTCGGGCCAACTCGATTCCGGCCAGATGCTTCGCTTAACGGCGATGTTGACGGCTGCAGCCGAGGGCGGCGCGGGCTCGACCGGTTCGCACCTCTCCTCGGGCTTCGGCTCGTCGACCGGACGCGATTCGTCCTCCTTCGGAAACCAGACGTCGAACGCGGCGCTTGGTTTCGCGCTTCCATCGCTGCATGGTGCAGCGAACGCCGCAGCGCCGAGCGCTGCCGCACCTACCTCGCAACCGCTCGACGTACAAGCACTCGCCGAGCAAATGATCGCCGGTATGCAGTTGCGCACCGCCTCCGACGGCAGTTCGCAGATGCAGATCAAACTCGTCCCCGAGCATCTCGGGGAGGTCGCGGTCAAACTTACGGTGAGCGGCACCAACGTCACTGCCAACGTCGTCGCGCAGAATGCCGACACGCGCACCGCGTTGCTCGCCAACCATCAACAACTCGCTCGTAGCCTCGCCGATTCCGGTCTCAAACTCACCGGGTTCTCGGTCGATGTCTCCGGCGGGAAGCAACAGGATCGCGGAAGCGACGGCAAGGGCCCCGGCCTCGGTCGTCGGTACACGATTCACGAACTCGGTGCACCGGCGGCACAGCCGACCGATGCGCTCGTATCTTCGAACGCGGGGATGCTCTCCGCCGACGGAAATGCGCTCTACAACTATCTCGCCTAAGGAGAAAACAATGGCGACACCCGTGAATTCAACGACGTTACCGATTAACTCGTTGATCGCACAACCCTCGAACGCCGCGCCGACGAGCAAATCGTCCGACGTCGGCCTCAACACGTTCTTGCAACTGCTGACCGCAGAACTGCAAAATCAAGATCCAACGGCGCCGCAAGATCCGACGGCATCGGTAACGCAGCTCGCGCAGTTCCAAGCGCTCTCCGCGCAGACGAATCTCGCCAGCTCGTTCCAAGCGTTTACGTCGAATTTCGGCGTCATGCAAGCCTCGGCACTGCTGGGGAAAACCGTGACCGCCAATACCGGCGCCACGAGCGCCGCCGGCGGCACCTCGACCGTCACCGGAACCGTCGCTTCCATCACGGTGCAGAACGGCCAACCGTTCTTTACACTGAACGGCAGCAACGGCCAACCGCTCACCGATAATAACGGCAACCCCTTGCTGTTCTCGACACAGCAGATCGTCGGTATCGGAAGCTAGACGATGGATCCCAAAGAGATCGCCTCGGTACAACAACCCGGCACGATCCTTCCGGGGCCTGCACCGCGCCCGGTCGGGCGCCCGGTCGAGATACCTCCCGGCGAAAGTTTTCGCGCGATTCTCGACCGTACCGCAAGCTCCGGCGACGTGCGCTTTTCGGCGCACGCAACCGCGCGTTTGCAATCGCGCAACATCGCTCTTTCAAACGACGATGTCGCGAAAATCAACGCGATGACCGACAAGGCAGCGGCGAAGGGGGCAAAGCAATCGCTCTTCCTCTTGCGCGACGTTGCGATGGTGGTCAGTGTAACCAATCGCACCGTGATTACGGCAGTCGACAGTAATTCGTTAAAAGATAATATTTTTACGAATATCGATTCGGCGGCGGTGATCGCATGAACCACGTTATCACTCATCCGGGGCGGACCGCATTGCGGAGCCCCGGCCGTGGCGCCGATCGAATGACGCACCACGGGGCTTCGCAACTGAGAGGTCAATAAACATGGGATTTGACTCGCTCTATACGGGGATATCCGGACTCAATGCATACCAGAGCTGGATCGATCTCCTGAGCAACAACATCGCGAACATCGGCACCTATGGCTTCAAAGGCCAGCGCATGACGTTCGCCGATCAATTCTACAATCAACTCGGTTACGCCAGCGGCCCGACGACCACCAACGGCGGCGTCAATCCGCAAGAGATCGGTCTCGGCGTCAAGGTCAACACCATCGACACGCTCTTCAACCAGGGCGGGCTCGAAACGACCGGCGTCAACACCGATCTCGCGATCAACGGCAACGGATTCTTCGTTCTCGCCAATGCGAACGGAACCGGCACGCCGAGTTACACGCGCAGCGGCGCGTTCTCGCTCAACCAGAACGGTCTGCTCTACGATCCCGGCAGCGGGCTTGCGGTGCAGGGCTATATGGCCAACGCACAAGGGCAGATCAGCGCGAGCGGTACGCCGGGTGCGATCACCATTCCGCTCGGCCAGCAGGAGCAGGCGACGGGAACCGGCTTCGGCGTGAAGACCGGCCCGACGTCGACCGATAAGGTCTTCGACGTCTCCTTCGGCGGCAACCTCGACCAGACGCAGTGGGCGCAGGCGCTCAACTACTCGGTCGGCGGCGCTCCGACGAACGGCACGCCGTACACGATCTCGACGACGATCTACGATTCGCTCGGGGTCGCGCACCAAGCGACGATCACCTACACCCCGGACGCTGCCGGTGCAACGGCTGCAACCACCGCGGTGACGGCCGGTACGGTAGGAAATATCGCCACGGTTTCGGTCAGCCCGACTACCCAGGCCAACGATTCGATCCAAATCACCGTCAATGGTGCGGGTACCGCGGCGACGCTGGTCGATACCAACTCCGGCGCCGTCGTAACGGCATCGGCAGGCTCGACGATTCAGATCGGTGCCGATACCGTTACTCTTGCCGGCGCACTAACTGCCGGTTCTTCGACGACGCTTGGCGTCACCGGAGGAACGAGCGGGTTGCCGAAGAGCGTCACCGACGCGAGCGGCAACGTGCGGACGCCGGCGACGCGCTGGCAGGTCTCCGTCAGTTTCGCCGACGGCACGACCTTCCAGACGATCAAGACGCCGGGGAGCGTCGCCGCAGGCGGCGCGGTCACCGCACCGACCTTCGGCACCGGAACCTCGGGGACGTTGGGCTACGCCTACTTCGACCAGAACGGGCAGTTCATCAACACCTCCTCGATCGAGACGACCGCAGCGGGTACCTCGATCGGCGGGGCGACCCAGACCGGCGATTTCCATACAGCCGGGGCGCTGACATCGATCCAACAGGGCAACCAGCTCAACGTCACCTCATGGGGGCCGGGAACCGGGAATAACTCGGTTGCGCCGACCGCCGGGGGCGGCACGCCCGCACTCGGGCCGATCGGGCTCGACTTCTCGAACAACGCGAGTTTGGCGGGTACCTACACGGCAAATACGCTGACCCAGAACGGCTATCAGGCCGGCATCCTCTCGAACATCACGGTCGGGCAGGATGGGACGATCACCGGATCGTTCACCAACGGTCAGCAGAAGGCGCTCGCGCAAGTCGCGCTGGCGACCTTCCAGAACGAGCAAGGCCTCAACCGCGTCGGAAGTAATTTCTTCCAGCAGACGGCCAACTCCGGGCTCGCACAGGTCGGAGCTGCCACGACCGGCAGCCTCGGCTCGATCGTCTCGGGAGCGCTGGAGCAATCCAACGTCTCTCTCGCCGATCAGTTCACTAAGATGATCGCGGCGCAACGTGCATTCGAAGCGAACACCCGCGGCATCACGACCGCCGATCAGAACCTGATCACGGTCACGCACTTGCAGGCGAGCGAGAACTAAGGTTCGCGCAAGCGTGCAGGCCTTCACGCCGAGGGGCGCCAACCCCTCGGCGTGATCGTCCTTCAGCGCCTCAACGGCGGCACCGTCATGGTCAACAGCGACCTCATCGAAGCCGTCGAGGAGACGCCCGATACCGTCGTTACGCTCACCTCGGGCAACAAACTCCTGGTACGCGATTCGATGCTTGAGATACAGAAGAAAATCGTCGACTTCAAGCGAAGAATCTACGGCCCGGCCGAGTCGGTTCGCGAGGGGGCTTGATGCGGAACAGATTGGAGCGCTGAGTTTTGGATATCGCAACTATCATAGGCCTGGTTCTCAGCTTTGGCGTGATCGTGCTCGCCGGCGCCGTCGGAGGAACCGATCCCGGCATCATTTTCGGACGCTGGGAAGCGATTGTCTTGATTCTCGGTGGAACGATCGGCGCGACGGTCACTTCGTTCCCCTGGCGCACCTTTTTTAGCGGCTTTTTCGGCGGCTTCAAGACCGCATTCACCACGCGCAACTACCACGAACGCGATGTCATCGCGACCCTGGTTGCCTTCGCTGAGAAGGCGCGTCGCGAGGGGTTACTCGCGTTGGAGAACGAGGCGGCGGCGCTCGACGATGAATTCATGCGCAAGGGCATCCAGCTCGTTATCGATGGCCGCGATACCGAGATCATCCGTAAAGTTTTGGAAACCGAGGTTAGCAATAACCAAGAGCGCGGAGCGAAGGCGGAGTCGGTCTTCACTTGTCTCGGCGGCTATTCCCCGACCCTCGGCATCATCGGCACCGTTCTCGGCCTCATCGGCATGCTCAAGGGCCTGGCATCGGCGGCCAACAGCACGAATATCGCCGGTTCGATCGGCGTCGCAACGGCGCAGGCGTTCGTCGCGACCTTCTTCGGTATCATGTTCGCCAACTTGCTCTGGCTGCCGATTGCGACGAAAATCAAGGAGCGTAACGGCGAACTTTTGCTGCTGCGCGAGATCATGATCGAAGGGATCCTGGCGATTCAGTCGGGCGATAACCCGCGCTTGCTCGAAGAGAAGCTGCTGGCGTTCCTCGATCCGCGCGATCGCGAAGCGCATGTCGAAGAAGGCGGGGCGGTCGCCACCGACGAGCTAGCGGCGAGTTCGACGTAACCCGATCGTATGGCGCAACCCGTAAAGACCGCCGCGCGCGCGGCCGAATCGAAGCTCCACAACAAACAGAAGGAGCAGCAAGTCGAGACGGCCGGAATGATGCGTTGGCTACTCACGTACGCCGACATGATCACGCTGATGCTCGCGCTCTTTATCATCCTGTTTGCGATGTCCACGATCAGCCGCGTCAAGGTGCAGGCGTTCGCGAAATCGGTCTCCGGCGGGTTCAATAATGTCTGGTCGATCAACCAGCCCCCCAACGGTGGCAGCAACGGCCAACAATCCTTCGGGGCGAACGCCAATATCCCGACCCTGCAGCGCGAGCTCGAGCGATACGTGCAGAAAAATCAACTTCAGCACCAGGTGCAGATCCGCGTCGAGCGGCATAACCTGGTGGTGACCTTGCTCTCCGACCAATCTTTCTATAACAGCGGGAGCGCGCGCATTCGGCCGCAGACGCTGAAGATACTCGATACGGTTGCCGGCTTTCTCAAAAAGACCGCCAACCCGATTCGGGTCGAGGGCAACACCGATAACGTGCCGATCCATACGCTGCGCTATCCCTCGAATTGGGAGCTCTCGACCGCGCGCGCGGTCAACGTCGTGCGCTATCTCGTCGAGAACGACGGCATCGACCCGACCCGGGTCGCCGCTGCGGGATACGGCAAGTTCCATCCGCGGGTCAGCAATGCGACGGCCGCCGGGCGCCAGGAGAATCGCCGCGTCGATATCGTCATTCTCAACAAGAGCGATATTCCGCAGCCGACCGCGCAGACCAATCGCGTCGTCCAAGCAGTGAAAAAGCCGGTCCCCCATCCTTCCGTCAAGCCCACGGGCAAGAGCTAGGAGCGCGCCATGTCGAGTCTATCGCAAGAAGAGATCGATGCCCTCATCAATCAACTCGGCAGCGAAGAATCGCAGCTCGAAACGATCGAGAGCCGGCGCATCAAGTCGTTCGATTTTCGCTTTAACAAACGGCTCGATAAGTTTTCAAATAACCAGTTGCAAACGCTCCGTACGTTGCACGAAAACTTTACCCGACTGCTCAATAACTCGCTCTCCGTTTACCTACGTACGCGCGTCGAAGCGACGATCGTCTCGATCGAGCAGATCAGCTACGGCGATTTTATCGCCTCGATCGGTATCCCGTCGATTCTCGCGATCTTTTCGATGGATCCGCTGCCGGGGAGTGGGATCGTCCAGGTCGATCTGAACCTCGTCTTTTCGATCATCGATCGCTTGCTGGGCGGTCCGGGTTGGTTTCCGCCGAAATTGCGCGATCTCACCGATATCGAGCGGACGCTCATGCAGCGCTTCATGGCGCGCATGCTCAACAGCTATCGCGAATCGTGGAACTACCTGCTGACGCTCTCGCTGAAGATCGAAGCGCTCGATTCCAACCCGCAATTCATTCCGCGCATCATCCCTCTCGACCAGATCATCGCGTACGTCTCGATGGAGTTGAAGGTCGGCGATATGGCCGGCGTGATGAATTTCTGCCTGCCCTACTTGGTCTTGCAGTCGATCGGCCAGCAACTCACCGATTTTCAATGGTCGCCGACGGTGATCGCCGGGCGAGGGATGACCGAGGACGATGTCGCCCAGCTCGAACGAAACGTCGAACGGGCGGAGATCGATTTCGAGGTCGAGTTGGGGCGCACGGTGCTCTCGCTGCGCGATCTCGTTTCGTTACAGCTCGGCGATCTCGTCGTACTCGATAACGAGACTTCGCAGCCCCTGGTGGGGAAAGTCAACGAGCGGGAGAAGTACCACCTCTTCCCCGGGGTCTATAAAGATCGCTATGCTATGAAGGTTGCCGGTGCGCTCACGAATGAGGACGAATAAGCGACGATGATGCAGATCGATAATCTCGCCGACGCGATGTTTGCGGCGGCTGCGACCGTGCTCGGGCGCTTGGTCGAGCAATCGGCGGTCGCCGGGGCGGGCATTCGCGCCGACCACGAAGGCTCGATTCATACCGACGGGGACGAACTGATCGCCCTCGCCGACATTCCCTCGATCGGTGCTCAGCTCGTCGTTCGCTTCCAGCGTGACGATCTCGCGCATATCGTCGGGCTGATGCTCGGGGGAGAAGAGTCGGTCGGCGAGCTTGGCCCGATGCAACTCTCGATCGCTTCGGAGACCGTCTCGCAGATCGCGGTGGCGATGGCCGAGCGCCTGGCCGAGAGCATCGGTGCCGGAACCGCCGGCATCCACGCCGAGCTTTGCAGCGATGCAACGCTGCTGCCGCCGCCGCCCTTCCAGTCGTACAGCGCCCCGGTACAACTCGAAAACGACTTGGCGCCGCGTATTGCAGTCGATTTCGCTGCGATCACGCTCTCGAAACTCGGCAGCGCGGAAGAACCTGCCCCGGTCGCCGCCGGCGTCGCTGCCTCGACGGCAACCGCAAAGCCGGCGCCGGCACCGGTCGCCGCCGCCCCGGCGCAATTCGCTCCCATCGTGCCCACGCAGGCGAAGAAGACGCCGGCCGGACAGGCGAATCTCGATCTCGTTCACGACGTACCGCTGCAAGTGCGCGCGATTCTCGGAAAGACCGTGATGCAGTTGCGCGACGTCGTTTCCCTCCAGCAAGGAAGCGTGTTCGAACTCGATAAGCTCGCGGTCGACCCGATCGACATCTTCGTCAATAATATTCTTATTGCGCGCGGAGAGGTCGTCGTCGTGGACGATAAATATGCGGTGAAAATCAGCGAGCTGAATCCTCAGGTCGGCTAGCGGAGCCCGCGTAGCGGTTCATGACCACGCATCTCTGGACTCAATACATCTTCGCGTTGATCGTCGTCGCTGTCGTTTTGCTGCTCTTTGCCGCGCTCGTCAAAGCATTAGGGCGCGGACGCATCGTTCTTTCGGCCGAGCGGCGCCTGGTAACGGTTCTGGAATCGACCCCGCTCGGCGCGCACGGCGCCTTGCACGTCGTCAAAGTCGGGGCGCGCTATCTCCTCGTCGCGAGCGCGGTCTCGGGAACGCGGCAGATCATCGAGATTCCCGCCGAGGAGATCGAAGGCTGGATGGCAACCCAACGGGCGGGCTTCGACGTCACCAAACGCGCCTGGAGTTCGATCTTCGCGCTTCCATGGAGCAAGCGATGATGCTGCGGGCGCGCGTCGGCGTTGGTGCGGCGTTGCTCGGATTTGCTGCGATCGCGCTGCTGCCCGTCCACGTGGCGGCGGCGACCGCACCGACGCCGCCGTTGCCGCCGATCCCCTCGCTGAGCATCGGTTTAGGGCAGGCGCAGTCGCCGCAGCAAGTGGTGGGCGCATTGCAGGTGCTGTTACTGCTTACCGTCCTTGCGCTCGCACCGACGCTGTTGGTGCTCATGACCTCGTTCACGCGCATCATCATCGTGCTCTCGTTCGTGCGCACCGCGCTTGGAACCGCGCAAGTGCCCCCGAACCAGGTATTGATCGGGCTCGCGCTGCTGCTGACGTTCTTCGTGATGAATCCGGTTATCAATACGATCAATACCACCGCCGTTCAGCCGTACATGAAGAAACAGATATCGCAGCAAGTTGCGCTCGACCGTGCTGCGAAACCGCTGCGAGCGTTCATGTTTAAGCAGACACGCGAAAAAGATCTCGAACTTTTTTACTCGATCTCCAAGCATCCGCGGCCGAAAAAGCAAGCCGATGTTCCTACCTATATCTTGGTCCCGGCCTTCGTCATCTCCGAACTGAAGACGGCCTTTCAGATCGGCTTCTTGCTTTACGTCCCATTTATCGTGATCGATATGGTCGTCGCGAGCATCCTGCTCTCGATGGGTATGATGATGATTCCGCCGGTGTTGATCTCGCTGCCGATTAAAATTCTGATCTTTCTTTTGGTCGACGGCTGGAATTTAGTCGTCGGGGCGCTCTTTGCGAGCTTCAAAACATGACGGTCAGCGATGCGTTAAGTTTAGGGCGCGAAGCGATCTTCGTCGCGCTGTTGGTGTCGGCACCGGTGCTGTTGATCAGCCTCGTAACGGGACTCATCATCTCGCTCTTGCAGGCGGTCACCCAACTTCAGGAACCGACGCTGACGTTCATTCCGAAGATACTCGTCTCGGCGGCCGCGATTCTGTTTTTCGGGCCGTTCATGCTCGCTTTGCTGACCGATTTTACGACGCGGGTCTTTTCGTCGGCGGCGAACGTCCTCCATTAGGGCGGCATGCTCGATATCTTCGGAATCACCGCAGCACAATTCCAGACCTTTTTTCTGATCTTTGTTCGGGTCAGCACGATGCTCTTCGTCTTCCCGATTTTCTCCGCGCCGCAGATCCCGATTCAGACGCGCTTTGGACTCGGGGCCCTGATCTCGTTTCTGTTGCTCCACACGGTCCCGACGCTCGCACCGTTTACGAACCTGCTCGGGCTCCTCATCGCGATCCTCGCGCAGATCGCGCTGGGATCGATCGTCGGCTATATCGCTTCGCTGGTCTTCGCCGGTATTCAGTTCGCGGGCGAGCTCATCGATCTTGAGATCGGCTACGCCATCGCCAACGTCATCAGTCCGACGACCCAGCAGCAAGTCACCATCATCGGCGAATTCGAGCTTGCGCTTGCGACCCTCGTCTTTCTCGCTACCAACTCGCACTTGCTATTAATCGCGGGAATTGCAGGCTCGTTCAATCTCGTTCCGCTTCCGTACATTCACATGGATCCGTCGCTCGCGGGAAATGTCGTGGGGATCCTCGCCTCATCGTTCGATATCGTCTTTAAAATTGCGGCACCGGCGGCGATTGCGCTTTTTATTACGAACATTTCGCTCGCGTTGATGGCCCGCGTCGCTCCGCAGATGAACGTCTTCGTCGTCGGATTTCCGATTCAAGTGACCGTCGGGCTCATCACCCTTGCAGCGAGCCTTCCGCTGTTGGCGACCGTCGGGCCACAGCTCTTCGACCAGCTCTCGCGCCAGATGGACACGGTAATGCGATCGCTACGGTGATCGCGCATCCGACATCCCGAGTAGGCGCGGCAAGCTGTCATCCCGAGTAGGCGCCGCAGGGGCCGTATCGAGGGACTTTCCCGGGCCTCGATACGCCGCCTCGATACGGGCGCGCTTCGCGCCCGTATCGAGGCGGCGTGATGTACTAGAAGTAGGAGAGCTGCCCGATCTTGTTCCCCGCGCTCTCGCTGAAATAGATGCGTTGGTCTGGGCCGAGGGCGATTGCGAGCGGGCTCGATGTCGCGGTCGGAATGACGTACTCCGATACGGTGCCGCTATTGGAGAGGTACTGCCCGATCTTATTCCCGGGGATATCGGTGAAGTAGAAGTTGCTGTCCGCGCCCTCGGCGATCGCGCCGATCGTCGGCGTCGATGCAACCGCGACGCCGAGCGATTTCTCGGTGAGCCCGGTGCCGTTGGTGAGCATGCGACCGATCTTGTTCGTCCCTTGCTCGAGGAACCAGATCGCGCCATCGGCGCCGTTGAGAATCGAGGTCGGATCGCTTCCCGCGGCGACCGGGTATTCGGTGATGGAGCCGGCGGTGCTGATGCGCCCGATCTTCGCGGCGTTGTATTCGGTGAACCAGAGTGCACCGTCGCTCCCGGCGGCGATGCTGGTCGGGTCGGCGTTCGCGGTCGGGATCGTAAACTCGGTAATCGTTCCCGAGGTCGTAATACGGCCGATCTTCGAGGTGCCGACCTCGGTGAACCAAAGCGCACCGTCGGAGCCGAGCGTGATGCCTTCGGGCTCGGAGCCCGGGGTCGGCAGCGGATACTCGACGATCGTCGTGCCGGAGACGTTGATCTTCCCAATCTTGTTGCCGTTGAACTCCGTGAACCAGAGGTTCCCGTCGGGCGCCGCCACGAGATCGTCGGGCATTGCGTTCGCGGTCGGCAACGGATAGTCGACCACGGTGCCGGTGGTCTCGAGTTGCCCGATCTTATCGGCCGAGCCCTCGGTAAACCAGATCGAGCTGTTCCCCCCGATCGCCAGTGCGGTAAGCCCGGCCGAGGTGGTGGGAATCGCGAACTCCGCCGTGACGGAGGGTACGACGGGCGTAGCGGTCGGAGTAGCCGCGGAGGAGATCGGCGTTGCGTGCCCACACCCCGTCAGCGCGCCGAGGGCGAGGAGAGAGGCAACGAACAGCACGCCGGAGAGCGTGACCAGCGGACGATACAACGTGGGAGACTCCTTGTCGCGGTACTTTGAGTTGATGGGGCTTCAGGCCAGCCCCACTCTTTTATCGCGCGGGGCCCCCATTCCCGCAGGTTTCTGCAAGAAGAAGCGGCATCGTGGAGGAAATCCTTCGGGAATGACTCTGGAGCAAGCGGGCTATGCCGCGTCCTGAACAAACCGAGCGCGCGACTCCGAAGCGCCTTGAGGAGTCGCGGAAGAAGGGGCAACTTGCCCGCAGCACCGAGCTGGCTGGGGCGGGGATCTTCTTGGGGGCAATCCTGGCGCTGCATTTTTTCGCCGGGAGCGATTTCGGCGGCCTCGGCCCGGGGACGATGGTTGCGCTCAGTCACATCGCTTCGTACGGCCCGCTTACGATCGATTCGGTTTGGGGAATCTTCGCCAAGACGCTCGGCAGCGTGGTCGTCGTCATGGCCCTGCTCTTCGCCATTGCCTTCGGTCTCGGCGTACTTCTCAACGTCGTCCAGGTCGGTCTGCTCTTTACGCTGCAACCGCTCCAGCCGAATTTCTCTAAACTCAATCCGCTCAGCGGTTTCAAACGCATTTTCTCGAAACAAGTCGCGGTCAATCTGCTCAAGCAGTTCATCAAACTCGGTGCCGTCGCGGTCATCCTCTATTCGACGGTCGCCGGGAATCTCGGGTTCTTCCTCTCGCTCGGCGAGATGTCGCCGTTCGGGGTCTTCAGCGCCGTCGGCGGCCTGATCTACGAAATCACCTTCAAATTCGCGGTATTGCTGGTGATCGTCGGGATTCTCGATTATGCCTACGAGCGCTGGAACTTCATGGAGAACCAGAAGATGACCAAGCAAGAGGTCAAGGATGAGATGCGGCAGGCCGAGGGCAACCCCGAGGTGCGTGGGGCGGTCAAACGGCGGCAACGCGAATTCGCGCGGCGGCGGATGCTCTCAGCGGTGCCCCGAGCAACGGTCGTCGTTACCAATCCGACACACTTCGCGGTCGCGCTGGAATGGGATGAGATCGATATGGAGGCGCCGGTCGTCGTCGCCAAGGGCGCCGACCTCGTTGCTTTACGTATTCGTGAGATCGCGCGCGAGGCCGGGGTGCCGATATTGGAGAACCCTCCGCTTGCGCGCACGCTCTACGAGAAGGTCGCACTCGACCAGATGGTCCCGCCGAACCTTTACGCAGCCGTCGCGCAGGTGATTGCATTCGTGTACCGGTTAAAGAGAAAGACGATCGCGTAAATGGCTTCGGCTACCAGCGCACCGGCGCGCCCGAGCATCGGCCAACGGATCGCCGCGACGACCCCCGTCTTTGTTGCGGGCGCCGCGGTAACGCTGGTCTTTTTGATGATCGTGCCGGTCCCGACGCAGGTGCTCGACGCGCTGCTGACGCTGAACATTACCGGCGCCCTCGTGATCATCGGCACCAGCCTCTACGCCGAGAACGCCCTCTCGTTCTCGGTCTTCCCGACGCTGCTGCTCATCGTCACGCTCTTCCGGCTCGCGCTGAATATTACGGCGACCCGCGCGATTCTCACCAACGGCTATGCCGGCGAGGTCATTCAATTCTTCGGTCAGGTCGTGATCGCCGGTAACTACGCCGTCGGTCTCGTGATCTTCCTGATCTTGGTCGTCATTCAATTCGTCGTTATCACCAACGGTGCGGGACGCGTCGCCGAAGTCGCGGCGCGGTTCACCCTCGACGCGATGCCGGGCAAGCAATTGGCGATCGATGCCGATCTCAACGCCGGCCTCATCACCGAGGCCGACGCACGGCAGCGCCGCAAGGATATCCAGCGTTCGGCGGATTTCTACGGCGCGATGGACGGCGCGAGCAAGTTCGTCCGCGGTGATGCGATCGCAGCCGTCATTATCGTCGCGATCAATATTATCGGCGGCTTCATTATCGGCATCGTGCAGTTACACTATACCGTACTGCAATCGCTTGCTACGTTTACGTTGCTGACCGTCGGGGAAGGGATCGTGACGCAGGTTCCGGCGCTATTGATCTCCACCGCGACCGGTATCATCGTTACGCGCGCCGCAGCGGAATCCGATTTTGGCGGCGAACTCACCAAACAGCTTAATTCGCAGCCGTTGGCGATCCTCATCGCTGCGGTTATGACCGGAATCTTCGGGATCGTCGGCCTCGCGCGCTTATTCATGTTGCCGATGTCGGTGTTGCTCTTCTTTTACTATTTTTCGCGTCGTCGCGCCGGATCGCCGGCGGTGCAGGCTGCAGCTGCAGCCGCGAAGGCGGCCGCAGTGGCGAAAAGCACGCCGGCGAAACCTGCCGAGAGCGTCGTACCGTTGCTTTCCTACGATCCGATGGAGTTGGAGATCGGCTTCGGCCTCATACCGCTCGTCGACGTGAACCAGGGCGGCGATCTGCTCGAACGCGTTACGCTCATTCGACGGCAGGCCGCGCGCGAACTCGGGATCGTCATGCCGCCGATTCGCGTCCGCGATAATTTGCAACTTAAACCCAGTGCGTATAGCGTGAAAATTTATGGTTTAGAGGTCGCTCAGGCCGAGGTGATGGTGAGCCGATTGCTTGCGATGAACCCCGGTACGGCGACGCAACCGCTCGACGGCATTGCGACGAAGGAGCCTGCGTTCGGCTTGCCGGCGCTCTGGATCCCCGAGTCACTGCGCTCGGAAGCGGAGATGGCCGGTTATACCGTGATCGATCCTACCAGCGTGATCGCGACGCACCTTACCGAGCTCATTCGCGCGCACGCGCCGGATCTGCTCGGACGCCAAGAAACCTCGGCGTTGCTCGATAACATCAAGACGCATTATCCGGTCGTCGTCGAGGAATTGGTTCCCGGGCTCCTCTCGGTCGGCGAGGTGCAGCGCGTCTTGCAGAATCTGTTGCGCGAGCGAATTCCGATTCGCAATCTCGTCCTCATTCTCGAGACGATGGCCGATGCGTCTCGCAGCAGCAAGGATATCGATTTCCTCACCGAGCGCGTGCGTGCGGCGTTAGCGCGTCATATTTCCTCGGAGTACGCCGAAGAGGGATTGCTCTCGGTGATCACCGTCGATCCGCGTCTGGAAGCGCTACTCGCCGAGGCGGTGCGCCGCGGCGAAGACGCCTACGCATTGCTCGACCCGACGACGATCTCGCGGGTCTACTCATCGCTCTCACGGCAGATTGCCGTCGCGCAAAATGCGGGGCTGCAACCGATCGTGCTCGCGTCGCCCTCGGTGCGCCTCGCGCTCAAGCGGCTCACCGAACGCGCGGCACCCAACCTCGTCGTTCTCTCTTACTCTGAAATCGCGCCGGGGCTCCGCGTCGAATCGATCGGCCAGGTCTCGGCAACCGATGAAACCAGCTCAGCACCCATGGGGTCGGGAGTCTAAATGCTCAAATCGCTCTTTTCACGTGGACCATCGATTCCGGCATCGAAACTGCCGAACGCGAACGCCTTCGTCGACGTCGTCGTCGCGGGGCGTGCCTCGCGCTCGGTCTCGGTCGATTCCGTTACCGCCAAAGGGATCGTCGTTCGTGGAGTGATCGGACGCTCCGGCGAGAGTGTAGTCCTGCTCTACGATTCCGGGCACGGCCGGCTTCGCGCCGCAACGAGGATCACCGGGGCGAGCGGAGATCGGACGACGCTGGCCCTGCCCGCACGGGTGACCTCGGCCTCTGTCTCCCCCGGTTCGAGCGGCGGCGGCGCGCAGAAGCGGCAGACGGTCCGCCTCGACGCGTTGGTTCCGGGGACCTGGCGCTTCGCGCCGGGCGGAAAAGGGACCGGCGAGTTCGTGAAGGCCAATATCCGGGATATCAGCCGCGGCGGCTGCTCGCTAATCCTCGACCGCGAACTCAAGCGCGGTTCGAGCGTCGAGGTGCAACTGCGCTTGCGGGAGAGCGGGGCACCGCTCGTCCTGCTCGGGGAAGTGATGCGCCAAGAGCGTATCGCGAGTTCGGGGCGTTTTTCGCACGGCTTGCGCTTTCACGGCATTCGCCCCGAGGAAGACCACGCGATCGTGGAGTTCATCAATCGTAAGCAGGCCGAGTTGCGGAGCCGGGGGCTTGCATGATCGACGGCGAAGATGCCGTATCAGAGGGGCCGTGCCGCCTCAGCGGTGAAATATCGTCGCACCTTCGCTCTGGGAGTTTTTGATGAGTAAAAAGGTCCTCATCGTCGATGATGCCGTCGTCATGCGAATGATGATCAAGGGGATCCTCTCCAAACATGGCTACGAAGTCGTTGGCGAGGCCCAAAACGGTGTCGAGGCGGTCGATAAATATAAGCAGTTACAACCCGATTTGGTTACCATGGATATGGTGATGCCGGAGATGGATGGTATAACTGCGGTCCGTCAGATCATGTCGATGGATCCCAACGCGAAGATCATCATGTGCACGTCGATGGGGCAGCAAGCACTCGTCGTCGAGGCGATCCAGGCTGGGGCAAAATCGTTCATCACCAAGCCCTTTCAGCCGCCGAAAATACTCGAAACCATTTCGAAGGTGCTTGCGTGAGCCATCAGGGCATGAATCTAACCGACCTTCAGAAAGATGCACTGAAAGAGGTCGGAAACATCGGTGCCGGGCATGCCGCCACGGCGCTTTCGCAGTTACTCAACGCAAAAATCAATCTGAGTGAACCGCGAATCGACGTCATTAAATTCCGCGATCTTGCGACCCGCGTCGGGCATGAGAACCGTACCGTCGCCGCGCTGCATATGTACGTTCGCGGAGAGGCTCCCGGACAGATGGTCGTGCTGTTCGACCGCGAGCAGGCCCTCGATTTCGTCAGCCAGTTTCTCCACCGCGTGATCGGCGATATTCAGATTTTCGATTCGATCGCCGATTCGACGCTCAAAGAGCTCGGAAACATCATCGCCGGTTCCTATCTGACCGCGATCATCCAACTCACCGGGGTGAATCTGCTTCCGTCGGTTCCGACGCTCTCCTACGGCACGATCCAAGCGGCGTTCCGTACGCTCATGTCGATTTTGCCCGACCAGGACGTCTTTCTTATCGAGAGCAGCTTCCTCGATAAGGACAAAGAAGTCGCCGGACAGTTCATCATGATCCCGGAGACCGGGTCGCTCACGCCGCTGCTCTCGGCGTTCGGCGTCGAGTAGACGTACCCGGCAGTAACGAACGAGCGCTTGAGGATCGCCGATGTCCGACGAACCATTCGATAAAGAAGAGTTCGTTGCGTACTTCCGCGACGAAGCCGAAGAGCTATTGCAGCAGATCGATGGAGATCTGCTGCGCCTTGAGGAGTTTGTCGATAGCGGGCAGGCCGATCCCGAGATCGTTAATTCGCTCTTCCGAGCGCTTCATACGATTAAGGGAAGCTCGGGGATGCTCGGTTTCTCGGAGGTTCAGGGGCTCGCGCACAAGCTTGAGAACCTCTGCGACCTGCTGCGCAAGGAGCGCATGCCGCTCTCGGAGGGAAGCGTCGAGATTCTGTTCTCCGGGCGAGACTTTTTAACCGATCTGGTGCAGGCGGCGATCGGCCAGAGTGCGCCGCCGAGCGGACTCAACGAATTTACCGGGCGCCTCGACCAATTCGTTGCAATCTATAACGAAACGTCGAACGTCATCGAGGGCAAGACGCCCGACCGTAGCGAGTCGGGCGCAGCCGTCGGAAGCGAGCCGATGAACGAGGCCGAGATTGCGGCTTTCGAAGCAGAGATCGAACGGATGCTCGCCGAGGCGGCGGCATCGGCGCCACCCGCTGCCGCGCCGCCCGCTGCGGCGCCCCCTCCAGTCGGAAGCCCGCTCGCTCCCACGGCGAGTACTGCGTCGGCGACGCCGCCGGCACGTGCCAACGGCGAGAGCGCCGACGCGAAGAAAGGCGGTGCCCAGGGCAAGCGGAGTTCGCTCGCGCAGACGATTCGCGTCGATATCGATCGCCTCGACGCGCTCCTGAACCTCGTGGGAGAGCTCGTTATCAACCGCACGCGCATCTCCGATATCGCGACGACCCTCGGGCGACTCATGGGGGATCGGGCGCTCAACGCATCGGTCGGCCTCATCGGCCCGCTCTCGAAGGATCTCGCCGATAGCGCCGCGTTGCTCGCGCGCACGACCAACGAAATTCAAGAGTCGATCATGAAAGTGCGCATGGTGCCGATCGGCCAGGTCTTCGATCGTTTTCCGCGCACCGTCCGCGACGTCGCGAAAGCGCGCGGCAAAGAGGTGCAACTGCAGATATCGGGTGCCGACACCGACCTCGATAAAACGATCGTCGACGAAGTCGGCGAACCGCTCATGCATCTACTGCGTAATTGCGTCGACCACGGCATCGAATCTCCCGACGAGCGCGAACGGCAGGGAAAACCGCGTATGGGTACGATCGCGCTGAACGCCTACCACGAAGGCAACCAGATTATCATCGAGATCTCCGATGACGGCGGCGGCATCAATCTCGATAAAGTACGCGCGAAGGCGATCAAAAACGGCCTCATCGGCACCGAAGATCGCCTGACGGATCGCGAACTGATCGAGCTGATCTTCACCCCCGGCTTTTCGACCGCCGAAGAAGTCTCCGATGTCAGCGGCCGCGGCGTCGGCATGGATGTGGTGAAGCGAAATATTACCAAGCTCAAAGGGATCTTCGACGTCGATTCGGCTCCCGGGCAAGGGACGCGGTTCACGATTAAACTTCCACTGACGCTGGCGATCATTCAAGCGCTGCTCGTGCGCGTCGTCGATGAGCTCTACGCAATCCCGCTCGATTCGGTGATCGAATCGCAGCGCGTCGAGATGCCCGACGTCCGCACGGTCCACGGTTCGGAGGTTATCACGCTGCGCGGTCAAGTCGTGCCGTTGCTGCGGATCGCCGATTTCTTCGAGCTCGGCGGCGAACGCGACCCCGAAAAGGTGATGATCGTCATCGTCGGGCTCCAAGGACGCCAGGTCGGCCTGGTGGTCGATTCCTTCGAGGGCGAGCAAGAGATCGTCATCAAGCCGCTCTCCGATGTCGTCGGGCGGATTCCGGGCATATCCGGCGCGACGATTCTCGGCAACGGGTCGATTTCGTTGATTATCGATGTCCATTCCCTGGTCAGCGATGCCTACGCCGGCGGTAAAGTCACGCGCGCCGAGTTTTCAGGAGTATAATGTTCATGATGGCCGAGCAACGCGAAGAGAAGAAGCAGCAGTATTCGGGGGAGACCTTTCAGGTCGTCTCGTTCCGCTTAGGTGGTGAAGAGTACGGCGTCGATATCTCGCAGGTTCAAGAGATCATTCGCATGGTCGAGATCACGCATGTGCCGCGCGCCCCGCGCTTCATGGAGGGCGTCATCAACCTTCGCGGGCAGTTGATTCCGATCATCGACCTGCGCACGCGCTTCGGGATGAATCGTGCCGAGCACACGAAATCGACGCGCATCATCGTTACCGATATCGGCAGCAAGCGGGTCGGCATCGTCGTCGACAGCGTCTCCGAAGTACTCAATATCCCGGTCGAAAACGTTGAAGACGCGCCGGAGATGGTCGCTGGTATCGGCACCGAGTATATCCAAGGCGTCGGGAAGGTCGATACGCGGCTCATCATTCTTCTCGACCTTAGTAAAGTCATTACCTCCGAGGAGAAGCAGGCGCTCGAAACCGTCGACGAGGCCGCCGAGTAGCAAGCGCCGAAACGATTCCTTCGGCCGGGTCGTTCCGGTACTAAGGAGGATCGATCCCCATGAAGTCGCGCAATCGATTATTCGGACCGGTGTTGGTCGCAGTGTTCTGTGTCTCGCTTACCGCAGCCGGCATGGCAAGCGGGAAAGCGAAAGCCCCATCTTCTCCGCCGCCCAGTGACCTGAAACTTCCGGTCATCATCCATGTGATCGCACGCCCGCTTTGTAGCGGGCTGCATCGAGCGGTCGGCCCGGCCATAGGCCTGATGTTGCAAAATAATGCAATCATTGCCAAGAGTCAGCCGCTTTTCGACGATTATCGACGATATAACGAAGAAGGGGCGAGTGGCAAAACCGCACGCCAGCTGGCGCAAGTGAAAATGGAGTACCTCGTCGGCCCGCTTGTTAAAAATACCGAGAAAATCGATAACATGCTCGCAAATAGGAATATATTTAACAGCAACGCCGGCGGTGATTCAGAAAAACTCGCTCAAATCAAAGCCGGCCTCCTCCAGGCGCTATCGGAACAAAAGGCTGCGATCGACCTTATCAACGGCTTCGTCACAACGAAACAACTTGCCAATATGCAGCATGCCGGTTTTGAATATGTCGGGGCTATAAACGGATCCAAAGAAATCCCGACGAATCCCCTCGCTACGCCGACTCCGAACCCGGCTTTCTATAATAAAAATTATGCGGGTCTGGCGCCGCAACAATATGGGCACAGCGCGATAAATCTCAACAATTTGCCCGGCCTAAGCATAGGTTATAATCCCATAAGTGCGGTTGCAAATGCGATGCGTGCGACTCGAACGAGAATGGTCATGCAGCAGAATAAAATCGCTCCCAAAATCGTTGAGGCCGGTCGCGAGTGCCGGGCCACGATAACTCAACCGAAGACCCCGTAAGCGAGCGTTTACTCCTCGACGACCACCGTCGTTCCCCCGCCGGGTTCGACCGTGACGTCTCCGCCGCCGAGCGCGCGGGCCGCCTCCCATCCCGCCGCCGGCTCGCCTGCGGGGTAGACGACGCGCTGCGCTGCCGTTGCCGCACCGACGCGCGTCACCTGGAAACCGAGATGTTCGAAGTGTAACGCCATGTGCGCGCTGCCGTAGAGCGTGACGTGCACGTCGGCGTGCGGCGGAAAATCGATACCGAGGCTCGGGTTCGTCGCGCCGAACTGCGCGAGGCGTCGCGCGATCTCCGCCGGGTCGAGCACGTCGTAATCGGCGCCGTCGAGGTAACCCTCGGCGTTGATCCCCGGCACGCTCGCCGGGGCAAGCGTCATCGAATCGTCGATCGAACCGAGCGGAACTTGGTAGACCGGTGCGCCGGCCATCGCGATGCCGATTTGAATCAGGCGTGCTTGCGGAAGATCGGTAGCGATATCGCCGTGTATCGCTTTCACGAAATGGGGAATCAACGTTGCAGCACGCGTCGGGTCGAGCAAGGTATTGCGGAGAATCCCCAACACCTGAACCTCCGCCTGCATGCGTTGGAAATCGTTGATACGGTAGGAGTTCCCGGCGATATTTTGCCGGACGCGCACGAACGCCAGCGCTTCTTTCCCGTTCATGTGCTGGATGCCGGGCTGAAAATTCGCACCGCTATGGCGCGGGTCGTAGATGCGTTTTTTGACATCGACCGTGATGCCGCCGACGAGATCGACCGCGCGTTCGAAGCCGGAGAAATTCGCTGCGATATAGCCGTCGACGGGCAAGCCGGTGAGCTGTGCGACGGCTTTGGCGAGCTCTTGCGGGCCTTTCGGCGGGCTATCTTGATCCCCCATAAAAAAGAGCGTTTTGATTTTCGGCACCGGGTCGTTCCAACCGGGCTGTGCGAAGAGGGTGTCGCGAGGAATGGTAATGGCATAGATGCGATGCGCCGCCGGGTCGATTCGTGCGAGAAGAATTACGTCGGCTTGCCCCGCCGCCGTGCCCAGCCCGAGCGGATCGTTTGCGGCGACGCCGCGTGCGTTGTTCGCGATAACGAGAATATCGATCGGTTGCGTGCCCAGCGTCAGGCGTGCGGCGACTCCGCCGGCAAGGCGCCGCGCGCCCTGCGAGAAGAAGATCGCGAATCCGAGGATGAATGCGAGAAGAGCGCAGGCGATAAGAATGCGCGCCATATTCGGGCGCACGCGTTGTCGTTTCATGGACGAGAGAATACTCCGAAGGGTGTCGTTGCGATGTGGGGAGGGTTACGAAAGCACCCGAATCGGAGGAGCGCGTTTTCCAAGAGAACCGACGGTATACTTGGGGAGTGGTGCCGAAACGACGGAGAAGCTGCGACGGATGGCGACTGCGAGCAGAGCGTTTCTTTCGCGGCGCAGGCGTACCGCCGTTGCCAGCGCCGGCGCACGCCGCGCGAATTCACGCAGCGTGACGGCGACGAGGAGGGCCGTGCCGACGCTGAAGAGCGCGTGAACGGCGAGAGCGATAAGGATCGGTGCGCCCAACCAGAGCGCGCCGCCGAGAAAATGCCCATAGACGACGCGTTGCTCGATGCTCTCGATGAGAAAGAGCAGTGCGAGTTGCAAGCTGAAAATGCTCGGTAGTATTCGCGCGAGCGGTCGGTGTAGCGGTTCGTCGGAGCGGAGGTTGATGGAGGCTCGGCGGAAGATTCCGAACAGTTGCGCGACGAGGAAAAGGGCGCCGAAGAGCAAGGTCGGCGCAACGTCGGCCATGCTGCGGTCGGTAAAACGACCGCTTCCGAACCAGCCCGCGTTCGACGCGAATTCGAGGCACGGGTCGGCAAGTGCGGCAGCGAGCACCGCGACGGTGGCACAGAAGGCGCGTTCCTGTCGCGAGGCACCGAGGGAGATGGAGCTGGGCACCTCCGGCCGCTTCGACGGGGAGGGGCGAAATCCGGCGTTGACATCGAACATATGTTCGACTACGATAGCCTCCCATGTTGTCCGTGCCCGCCCCCCAGATGAACCGACGCGCGGCGTTTCTCTCCCTCAAGGAGCGCCTCGCCGCCGCGCGGCAGCCCACTCCGCCGCAGGAGCGGCGTTTGCCCTGCGAACTCCCCGGGCTCGATACCGCACTCGGCGGCGGGCTGCCCGCCGGGCTCGTCACCCTCGAAGGCGCCCCGAGTTCGGGGCGAGGAGCGATCGCTTTTCGGGCACTCGCGGCGGCGAGCCGTAGCGCCTTCGTTGCCCTCCTCGACGAAGGCGGCTGCTATCCGCCTGCGCTCGCCGAGGCCGGCGTGCTGCTGGAACGCTTGCTGATCGTGCCGGTGGGCGATGGAACGCTCGCCCGCGCGCTCGACACGTTGCTGCGTTCGCGCGTCTGCCGCGTCGTTCTCGTACGAGCGCGCGCCTGGAGTGCGGCGATCTGGGGGCGTTTCGCACGGCTCGCGCGCGAAACCGGCAGTACGCTCCTCGCCTTGCTCGACGGTGCCTTGCATGCCCCTGCGGGGCTCCCGGTCTTGCGGCTGCACTGTCGCAGCGAACGACTGCTCCTCTGCGGGCGCGGTAGCGTCGGCGGCGCGTTGCTCGGCTTCGCCTTCTCCGTCGAACCGCTCGCACGAGCGATCCCTTCGCGCGCGCCGATTTCATTGCAAGCGATGCGGTCGAGCGAAACTTCACCGCTGCGCGAACGGAGCCTGCGCTCGGCACAGGTACCGCAAAGAACGCTGCGCGCACGCGCGTAGAGTCGTATGCGATGCTGCTCTGTGCGATCGTCGAAGGAGAGAACCTCCAACATCGTTGGGAGGCGATGCTCGATGCTCTCGATGCGGTGAGCCCGACGATAGAAGATGCGGGGGTCGGTTCTGCATATCTCGATATGTACGGTATCGCCGGAGAGCCCGCGCAGTGGTGTGGACGCGTACGAAGGACGCTCGCGCCATTTTGCATCGACGTGCGTTGCGGCTGCTCCGAAGATGCATTCTGTGCCGAAGTAGCGGCGCGCTACGCCGACGGTTGCGTCGTCGCCGCAGGTGAAGAAGCGGCTTTCCTCTCGCCGTTTCCGTTGAACGTACTCGATATCGATCCGCGAACGATCGAACGTTTCGCGCTTTTGGGCATCGAACGGCTCGGAGCGCTTGCCGCGCTCCCGCACGGTCCGTTCCTCCGTCGCTTCGGCGCGCAGGCCGCACGCTGGCACCTACGGGCCTGCGGTATGGAGCGGCGCCCGCTCGTGCCGCGCGCATTCACGCTACCGATCGAAGCGAGCGCGTTGGGTGAAGGCGAGGCGCAGACGCAGGAGCAGCTGCTCTTCGCTTTACGGATCCTGATCGGGAAGATCTCCGAAAGTTGCGCGCGTCGCGGGCGCAGTGCCGGCGGCATTCGCCTTGATTTTTTTTGCGACGATGCAAGCGAACGGAGTATCGAGCTCTTTTTCGCGCTTCCGACCGCAGAGGAGCGAGCGATCTTCGACGTTCTGCGAGCGCGCTTGGAGCGCGAGCGCTTCGATGCAGCCGTCGTTGGGACGCGCGTTTGCGCGTTGCGCCTCGAAGAGGCGGGGAGCAGCCAGATGCTTTTCGCACGCGAACGGGTCCAACGACAAGATCTCGCGGTCGCTCTCGCTCGTTTGGAAGGATTGCTCGGCGAGCCGGTTCGACGCGCGTGTCTGCGTGCGGCGCACGCGCTCGAGGAGCGCTTCTCCTTCGAGCGTTTTACGCCCGATCTCGCGGCAGTCGAAGATCCGCGCATCTCGGCGCTCCCCGCTCTGCCGCCCCCGGCGCTGCATCTTCTTGCCGAGCGAGAAGTGGCGGTGGAACTCCGCGACGGAACTCCGGTTGCGATCGGGAGCCCGCCGAGCGTGCTCTGCGAATGCGCGGGCCCTTGGCGCACGCAGGATGCTGCGCGCGAACTCCCACCTCGCGACGAATACGATGTCGCGCTCGCCGACGGGCGCTGGTATCGCATCGTGCATCGCCATGCGCGCTGGTATATCCGCGGCATCTACGAATGAGGGCGCGCTATGCGGAGCTGCACGCGCGTTCGAATTTTAGCTTTCTCGATGCCGGTTCGCACCCCGAAGAGCTCGTCGAGCGCGCGGCTGAACTCGGAATCGAGGCGCTGGCGATCGCCGATGCCGATGGTTTATACGGCGCGGTCCGTTTCGCGCGCCACGCCCGCGAGCGTTCCTTGCCCGGTATCGTCGGGGCGCGCCTGCATCTACCGAATGGGATTCCCCTGGTCTTGCTCGTCGCGGAGGCCTGCGGCTACCATCGTCTTTGCGAATTGATCTCCGGGGCGCAATTGCGTGGCAGCAAAGGCGCTCCGGAACTCCTCGTCGCCGATCTCGAAGGCGATAATCGCGGTCTGATCGCGCTCTGCGGCGATCTTCGATCGCCGTTTGAAGTGCTACGGAGCCTCTTCCCCGAGGCGCTCTATATCGAAATCGTTCGTCGTCTCTGCGAAAGCGACGCACCGCGAAACGAATCGCTCGTTGCGACGGCGCGCAAACTCCGCCTTCCCTACGTTGCGACCAACGATGTTGCTTACGCTCGCCGCGAAGATGCCGAGACCGCTGCGATCCTGCGCTGCATCAAACATGGGGTGACGTTGCAAGAGGGCGTCGCACGCAATATTCTCGATCCCAATACCGAGGCGCACCTCAAGAGTCCGCGAGCGATGGCCCGACTCTTTACCGACTATCCAGGTGCAATCGAACGCACGTTGGAGATCGCCGCCCGGGCGAGCTTCCGACTCGAAACCTTGAGCGAGCAGTTCCCGCTGTTCGGCGTTCCGGCGGGTTTCACGCGACAGAGTTATTTGCGCGCGCTGACGCTGGAGGGGGCGGCGCGTCGCTACGGCACTCCGCTCTCGGTTGCGGTGGAGCGTCAACTCGAATACGAGTTAGGGATTATCGCCAAGCTCGATCTCGCCGGTTATTTTCTGATCGTCTGGGATATCGTCCGTGCGGCGAACGAAATGGGCGTGCTCTGCCAGGGGCGCGGATCGGCGGCAAACTCTGCGGTCTGTTACGCATTGGGGATCACCGCCGTCGATCCGGTCGGGATGAATCTGCTCTTCGAGCGCTTTCTCTCCGAAGAACGGAAGGAGATTCCCGATATCGATATCGATTTCGCCCATCGGGACCGCGAGCGGATCATTCAATACGTCTACGAACGCTACGGACGCGCGCACGCCGCGATGGCGGCCGAGGTGATAAGCTATCGTTCGCGTTCGGCGTTGCGGGATATCGGCAAAGTTTTGGGCGTGGCGCCCGAACGGCTCGATGCACTCGCGATCGATCTACGCGGCGGGCGCTCTTACGGGCGCGAAACGGTTCGCGACACCGCGACGCCCGCCGTCGAACGCCCCGCTATCGAAGAGCGGCTTTTTCGCCTCTGCGCGCGCATCGACGGTTTCCCGCGCCATTTGGGGATTCATTCCGGCGGCATGGTGCTCGCGCGCGACCCGCTGGTGCGCGTCGCGCCGGTGGAATGGGCAACGATGCGCGATCGCAGCGTCATCCAGTGGGATAAAGACGATCTCGCTGCGCTCGGTCTGATCAAGATCGATCTCTTGGGGTTGGGGATGCTCTCGTTGCTCGACGAGGCCTTCGCGCTGCATCGGCGTTCGCGCCCGCACGAAACACCGCTCTCGCTGGCGGCGATTCCGCCCGACGATGCCGCCACCTATGCGATGCTCGAACGCGCCGACAGCATCGGCGTCTTTCAGATCGAATCGCGCGCGCAGCAATCGATGCTGCCGCGCATGAAACCGCGCTGTTTCTACGATCTCGTCATGCAAGTGGCGATCATCCGCCCCGGCCCCATTCAAGGACAGATGATTCATCCGTTTTTGCGCAGGCGTGCGGGTTTGGAAGCAGTCGAATACCCACACCCGAAACTCCGTCCGGTGCTCGAACGAACGCTCGGCGTGCCGCTCTTTCAAGAGCAGGGGATGCGCCTTGCCGTAGAAGCGGCGGGCTTCTCGGCAGGGGAGGCGGATCGTTTGCGCAGAGCGATGGGGCACAAACGGTCGCGCGAGAAGATGCAGGCGTTACGGACGCAGTTGATCGAGGGGATGGAGCGCAATGGTATCGAGCGTGCTGCGGCGGAAAAACTCTTCGCGATGCTCGAGGGATTCGCCGATTACGGATTCCCCGAATCGCATGCCGCGAGTTTCGCCTTACTCGCTTATGCCTCGGCCTATCTCAAGTGCCGCTATCACGCGGAATTCACCGCGGCGATTCTCAACGTGCAGCCGATGGGATTCTATGCAACCGAAGTGCTCGTGAACGATGCCAAACGACATGGCGTCGTCGTCAAGCCGATCGAGATCAACGCAAGCGAATGGTGGAGTTTCGTCGACGAAAGCGGCGCGGTGCGGCTGGGCTTTCATCTCGTTCGCGATCTCGGCAGCGTGCAGCGCGAGCGCCTCGAATCGGCGTTGAAGGCCGGCACGTTCGCCGATATCCTCGATTTTGCGCGGCGCACCGATCTCAGCCGCGAGGGGCTCGAGAGCCTCGCGGTCGCCGATGCATTCGCGCCGTGGTATCGTAGCCGGCGCGAAGCGATGTGGGCGTTACGCGCGCTCGACGAACGGGAACGACGCGGCGAACTCGGGCGGCTGATGGAGACGCTGGAGCCGACGGTAACGTTCGCGCCGTTGAAACCGCGCGAACAGACGGCGTTCGATCTCTGGGCGACCGGCGTTACGACGGGGCCGCAAGGTATCGCGCACCTGCGCGCCGGGCTCGATGCGCGCGGCGTGCTCTCTGCCGCGGCGCTCGCCCGGGCATCGCACCGACAACGGGTGCGCGTCGGGGGCTTGGTGATTACGCGCCAGCGCCCCGGTACTGCGAAGGGTTTCGTCTTTTTAACGCTTGAGGACGAGACGGGGTTGGTCAACGTCATCGTGCGCCCCGATCTCTACGAACGGACGCGCCGCATCGTCGCGGCGAACGCGACGCTGATCGTCGCGGGGACGCTGCAGAAAGAGAGCGGCTGCATCGACGTGCTCGCGGCGGAGATCGAAGCGCTGGAGAGCGCGGAGATGCTCGCCGGCGTCCGCGCGCATAACTTCCATTGAGCTTCCGCTGCGAGCCTTCATCGGCTTTTCCTCAAAAACGCCGGAGCGCGGACTAGAATCGGGCATGGAGGAACATCCCACCATGTCACAACTTACGAACGAGAGCCTGCGGGACGACGTGCTCGCCGAGCTCGATCTCGACCCACAACTCGACGCCCAGCATATCGGCGTGACCGCCGAAGACGGCGTCGTCACTTTGACCGGCACGGTCTCCAGTTTTGCCGAAAAGTGGGCGGCCGAAGAAGCCGCCAAGCGGGTAAAAGGCGTGAAGGCGGTCGCCGAGCGTCTGGAAGTCGACCTGCCGGCGATGCATGTCCGGAACGACACCGACATCGCGCGCGAAGTCACCAACGCCCTTGCTTGGAACGTCACGCTTCCCGCCGATATTCGCGCGATCGTCGAAGACGGGCACGTGACCCTCGAAGGCACCGTCGATTGGTACTATCAGCGCGAGCGCGCGGCCGAGACGGTACGCAACCTCCGCGGCGTACGCGGCGTGACGAACTACATTTCGCTACGCCCGCGGGTTTCGCCGGAGAACGTCGAGTCGACGATCAAACGCGCCTTCCACCGGCAGGCCCAGATCGACGCCGATAAGATCGACATCCGCGTTGTCGGCGGGAAGGTCATTCTCAGCGGCAACGTCCACGGATGGTTCGAACGGAGCGAAGCGGTGCAAGCCGCCTGGTCGATCCCCGGCGTTACCGAGGTTGAAAATAAGCTCGCACTCGTCTGACGACGGCGCGGTGCGAGCTTGCGTGCGGTAGGGTTCGCCGGTGGGAGGGGATACGAGCCGGCGGCCCCTACCGCATTACTGCGGGCGGTCGTTGTAGATGCGCTGCATGAACGGCGTTAGATAGGTGCCCCGCGGAAGGCGATAGCTCGGCTGCGGGTACGGCACCGGCAAACGATGCGGATAGGGCCCGTGCGCGAGTTCGTCGTGGTCGCGCGGATAGCAGACCGGCCATGGGATCTCGCCTTTCTCGTTACCGCCCTGCGAGAACGAGGCAGCGTAGCGAACGTAATAGCAGCTGAGATCGCCGCTGAACCAATGTTCCAGGGGAAGCAGGTAGGCCTCGGCATAGTCGATGCGCGATACCCCGCCGCTGTCGACGATGCTGCGGCGGAAGGTCGACGGATCGGGAGCGCTCGTCGCAAGCGAGAGTGGGGCACGCCTGGAGTTAATGCGTGCAGCCTCTCGGGCGAGCTCGGCTTGCTGCTGCTCGACGAATTGTCGTGCAGTCTCGGTCGTGGATCGCGGCGCCCTCGGGCCATGCAAGGGAATGCGTGGGTTCCGTAGCGGCTGCCTCAGCTCCCGAGGCACGGCGACAGGTTGTGCCTGCTGCGTGGGCTGTTGCGGCCGCTGTTGCGACCGCCGCGGCTGTGGGGCATGGCGCGGTGCGGCCGGCACCGGTACGGTCTTGGGAGCGAGGTGCCGGACGGTGGCGAGAGCGATGATCTGCGTCCGCGCCCGCTCCCGCTGCTGCTGGAGATGCACGATAACGAGGCGTGCGACGAGCAGGAGGGCAAGCAGATGCAATGCGATTGCCCCGGCAACGGCGAGCGTGGCACGGCGGCGGCGGGCGGCCGGCAGATCCGCCGGCGTCGTCGGGCTGAAATAACTTCGGGGCACCGATGCAGAGTAACACCGTATCCATAGCGAAACCTTCACGAAGCCATGAACGAGCAAAGTAAACAGGAACCGGGCTCGGAGATCGAGGCCCAGAGCGATCGCTCGTCGATGAAGAGCGCGCTGATCTGGATCGGTGTTGCGGGCTTCGGCCTCGCGCTCACCGCAGTCGCCGCGCGCGTCCTCTTCTTTCGCCGTCAATCCGACCCGACCGGTCAACGCATCCAAGCCTTAATCGATGAGGCGAACTCTTTGTTGAAGACGCTTGACGACCAAAGGAACAGCGCCTAACCCGCCGCGCGTGCGCGTCGGGGACGAAGTCGAACTGACCTTCCACGATCTGCTCGTCAACGGGCAAGGCGTAGGAAGACTCGGTGCTCTTGCCGTGTTCTGCTGGGGGCCGCTTCCGCAGGAGCGGGCGCTCGTTCGCATTACCACGCTCAAGGCCCGCTACGCCGTCGCGACCCAAGTGCGCTTGCTCTCGGGCTCGCCGCATCGCGTGGTACCGTTCTGCGCGGCGTTCGGCACCTGCGGAGGCTGTCAGGTGCAGCACATGAGCTATCCCGCGCAACTCTCGTGGAAGCGGGAGGTCGTCCACAATGCCCTGCGCCGCATCGGCGGGCTCCACGGCATCGACGTTCGCAACGTTATTCCGTCGCCGCGTTCGCGGCGCTACCGCAATAAAGTCGCACTCGTCGTCGACGGCGGCGACCGAAGCTCGCCGCGGCTTGGATTCTTCCGCCAGCGCACGCACGAGTTAGTCGAAATCGAGAGTTGTCCGATCTTGGTCCCGGAGCTCGACGATATCGTCGCACGCCTGAACTCATTGCGTCTCGAGGATCGGCTCGGCGAGGTCTATCGCGTCGCACGGCACTTCGTCGCGCGAGCTTCGTCGGCGAACGGCGGCAGCGTACTCTCCATCACGACCGATCGTGAATCATCGGAGATCGCACGCGTCGCAAGTCATCTGCTCGAACGCTTACCGAAGGTGCGCGGCATCGCCAATTCCTTCGACCCTACGAGTGCGAATGCCGTCATGGGGCGAGAGAATCGCACCGTTGCCGGAACGACGACGATCGAAGAGACGATCGCCGGGGTGCGTTACCGGGTTTCGCCGGAATCGTTCTTTCAAGTGAATCCCGGCGTCGTCGCCAAGATCTTTGCGTTGATGCGCGGCGGGCTCGCGCAGCCGCGAAAGATCGTCGATCTTTACTGCGGTGCGGGAACCTTCTCGCTTTATTTTGCCGCAGCCGGAAGCAGCGTGCTGGGCATCGAGGAGAACCCTGCGGCCGTGCGCGAGGCCGAGGCGAACGCCGAACTCAATGCCTTACAGGAGCGCGTCGAGTTCGTCGCTGCGCGCGTGGAAGAGGCGGTCGCGCGCCCCGAGATTGCCGCGCGGTTGCGCGAGGCGGAGATTCTCTTCCTCGACCCGCCGCGCAAGGGAAGCGACGAAGCGACGCTGGCGGCGATTGCACGAGCGCGGGTGCCCAATATCTGGTATCTCTCGTGCGATCCGGCAACGCTCGCCCGGGATTTAAAGTTCCTCACGTCCAATGGTTACACCGTCGGGATCGTACAGCCGTTCGATATGTTTCCCCAGACGGGGCACGTCGAAACGCTCGTCACGCTCTATTGCAATGCGCGCGAGATTCAAGCGGCGGTCGAAGCGGCTTTCGCCGATACCCCACCGCCGGAATGGCCCGACGACGACCAGTCATCACCTACGGAGTACCCTGATTTTGTCATCCGAGAATCTTGATATCGCCTACGTCGCCAAGCTCGCCCGCATCGCCTTAACCGAGGACGAAGTCGAGCGCTTCGGCACGCAGCTCGGCGACCTGCTCGGCCACGTTGCGACGCTCGCCGACCTCGATCTCGACAGCATCCCGGCGACGGCGCAAGTGGTCGAATCGCGGAACGTCGTGCGCGAAGATTGCGAGCGCCCATCGCTCGATCGCGAGAAAGTGCTCGAGGGCGCACCGCAACGGCAGGGCGCATTCGTTCGGGTTCCGCGCATTATCGGGCAGGCGTAACGATGACGACGATAGTGAAGAGTGCGGCGGAGATCGCGCGTGCGGTCAACGCGCGCGAATGTTCGGCGCGCGAAGTAATCGACGCGACGTTCGAGCGCATTGCAGCGGTCGAGCCGCAGGTCGGCGCCTATCTCAGCGTGCTCGAACGGCAAGCACGCGAAAACGCCGACGCGCTCGACGCGCGAATCGCCGCCGGCGAGCGTTTCCCGCTTGCGGGCGTGCCGTTGGCCGTCAAGGATAACCTCGCGCTCGAGGGCACGGTGACGACCTGCGGGAGCAAGATGCTCGAACGCTGGGTCGCACCCTACACGGCGACCGCCGTGCGCTCGATGCTCGCTGCCGGTGCGATTCCGGTCGGAAAAGCGAACATGGATGAATTCGCGATGGGCTCGTCGTGTGAGAATAGCGCGCTGGGCGTCACCCGCAACCCCTACGATTTGCAACGTGTGCCGGGTGGATCGAGCGGCGGCTCGGCGGCCTCGGTCGCGGCGTATGAAGCGACGATCGCGTTGGGAAGCGATACCGGCGGCTCGATTCGCGAGCCGGCTGCGTTCTGTAATCTCGTCGGCTTCAAACCCACCTACGGGCGTATCTCGCGGTACGGACTCATCGCTTTTGCCTCGAGTCTCGATCAGATCGGACCGTTAACGCGCAGCGTCGAAGATGCGGCGCTTGCCTACGATGCAATGGCCGGCTTCGACACCATGGATGCAACCAGCGTCGATCGGGCGGTCGAACCGACCGCAACGGCATTACGCGAGGATCTGCGCGGTCTGCGAATCGGAGTGGTGAAACAATTCGATACTCATAAACTCGGCGCCGATATCGACGACGTTTACGATCGCGCCCTCCACGATCTCGAAGCGCTCGGTGCCGAGATCGTCGAGGTCGAGCTACCGACCGCCGATTACGGGCTCGCTACCTATTACCTCATCGCTCCGGCGGAATGCAGTTCGAACTTGGCGCGCTTCGACGGGGTTCGTTACGGCTTGCGTGTCGACGGAGCCGACGTAGCGGAGATGAACGAACGTACCCGCGCGGCGGGCTTCGGCCCCGAGGTGAAGCGGCGCATTTTGATCGGCACCTACGCGCTTTCGAGCGGCTATTACGACGCGTATTACGTTCGCGCGCAAAAAGCGCGCACGCTCGTGGCGCGCGATTTTGCCAAGGCGTTCGAGCGTTGCGATCTCATCGCCGCACCAGCGACAAGCTCGCCCGCATTTCGCTTTAAGTCGAAGAGCGATCCCTACAGCATGTATCTGATGGATTATTACACGATTCCGATGTCGCTCGCCGGCCTGCCGGCGTTGAGCGTTCCCTGCGGTTGGGTCACCCCCGAAGGGGGCGAGCACCCCATGCCGCTCGGGCTACAGCTGACCGCGCCGCTCTTCGCCGAGCGCCCGTTGCTCGCGGCGGCACACGCCTACGAACGTGCGACGATGCATGCGACCAAACACGGAACGCAGTTGGCGGAGGCAACGCGATGAAGTACGAAGCGGTTATCGGGATCGAATGCCACGTCGAACTAAAGACCGCGAGCAAGATGTTCTGCGGCTGTGCGAATCGCTTCGGCGCGGAACCGAACACGCTGATCTGTCCGGTCTGCCTCGGTATGCCGGGCGCGCTTCCGGTGCCCAATGCGGCGGCGATCGAATACATGATTCGCGCGGGGTTGGCATTTCAGGCGGCAATTCCGGCGTTCTCTAAATTCGATCGGAAGAACTATTTCTATCCCGACATGCCGAAGAATTACCAGATATCGCAATACGATATGCCGCTCACGCAGGGCGGTGTGGTGCGCTATTGGCTCGAGGATGGGACGGTTCGCGAATGTCGTCTCACCCGCATCCACCTTGAAGAGGATACCGGTAAGTCTACCCATGCCGGCTCCGGCGACGGGCGCATCGCCGGGAGTTCGTACTCGCTAGTCGATTTCAATCGTGCCGGCGTACCGCTCATGGAATGCGTCTCGGAACCCGATTTACGGAGCGCCGACGAAGCCGTTGCTTTCTTGGAGATGCTTCGACGCACGTTAATGGCAATCGGCGTCAGCGACGTCAAAATGGAGGAAGGCTCGCTTCGTTGCGACGCCAACGTGTCGATACGGCCGGTCGGTAGCGAGAGCTACGGGACGAAGACCGAAATCAAAAACATGAACTCCTTCCGGTCGGTCCGCCGAGCGATCGAGAGCGAGATCGCGCGACAGAGCGCGATGCTCGATGCGGGCGAGCGCATCGTGCAGGAAACGCTCGGCTGGGACGAGGCGAACGGAACGACGATCTCGATGCGCAGCAAGGAGCTCGCACACGATTATCGCTATTTCCCCGACCCCGATCTCGTGCCGATGGAGACCTCCGAGGCGCGCGTCTCCGAAGTGCGCGCGAAGATGCCGCCCCTGCCGATCGAACGTTTCGAGCGATACACGAAAGAGTACGGCTTCAATATCAAACAAGCGACCCAGCTGATCGATGCGCCCGAGATCGCCGATTTCTTCGACCGCAGCGTTGAAATATCGAAACAGCCGCAACAGACGCAGAACTTCGTTCTCGGCGACCTTTCGCGGCTGGCCAACGAAAGCGGCGTGGCCATTCATCAGTCGCCGGTGACGCCGCAGCATCTCGGCGAACTCGTTGCGTTGGTGGAAGCGAAGACCGTGAATTCGAAGATCGCCAAGGAATTGCTCGCACGGATGTGGGCGGGCGAAGGCTCGCCGAAAGCGATCGTCGAGCGGGAAGGGCTCGCGCAAACCAGCGACCCCGCAGCGCTCGCGCGTTTCGTCGACGAGGTACTCGCCGCGAATGCCGCAAGCGTCGCGGAATACCGGGCCGGCAAGAGTAACGTCTTCGGCTTTCTCGTCGGTGCGGTGATGAAGAGCTCGCGCGGAAAGGCAGATCCCGCAGCGGTGAATGCGCTGCTGCGCGAACGGCTTGGAGGATAAGCGCGCTCTCGCCGACGAGCAGACCTTGGCGGCACTCGATTTCGCCGCTATCGTAGCTCGCGTCGAACGCGCGACGCAGACCGAACGCGGACGAGGCTACGCAAGCGAGCTCTTACCGCAGAACGATATTGCCGCGATTCGCGAAGAACAGGCGCGTACCGCGGCGCTTCGTCGGGCGCTGGTAGAGCGGGATTTCTACGTTGGTGCCGCGATCGACCCGGAGGAACTCGCCGATGCGGCGGCGGCCGGGCGTCGCCTTACCGGCAGCGAACTGCGCGCGGTCGCCGACGCGCTTGCAGCAGCGGCGAGTGCGGCTCGCGTCTTGCGCGAGATCGACGAACGATCGCTGCAGCCACTTCTCGCGCTTCACGGCGATTGCAAAGAGCTCGTCGGGGAGTTACGCAACGCGCTCGACGAACGCGGCGAGGTTCTCGACCGGGCGAGCCCGGCGCTCGCGCGTTTACGCCGGAGCATCGCCGGCGCACAGAACGAAGCGCGCGAGCGGGTCGGTGCGATCTTGCGCTCGAGTCGTTTCGAGAGTGCGATTCAGGAACGTGTCGTTACGATGCGCGAAGGGCGCTATGTGGTGCCCGTGAAGGCGGAGTTCGCCGGGGAGTTTCCCGGCATCGTTCACGATACGAGCGGTTCGGGGCAGACGCTGTTCGTGGAGCCGCTCGCCGCGCTCGATGCCAATAATCGCGTACGCACCGCGCTTGTCGCCGAGCAGCACGAGGTCGAGAGAATCCTCACCGATCTTTCACGATCGGTCGGCGAGCATCGCGCTCGAATCGCGGCAAACATCGAGTTTCTCGCTCGCGTCGATCTGCTCGCCGCGAAAGCGCGCGTTGCGATTGCGATGGATGCCTGCGAGCCGGAGATCGTCGACGCATGCGAGCTCTTCGTGGATGCCGGGCGGCACCCGTTGCTCGGCGAGCGGGCGGTCGCGCAATCCTTTGCGCTCGGTGAGAACCCGCAAATATTGGTTATCAGCGGCCCGAACATGGGCGGCAAAACCGTCGCGCTCAAGCTCGCCGGGCTCTTTACGGCGATGGCGTATGCGGGGCTCCAACTCCCCGCCGGGCATGCGACGCGTATCGGTTCGTTCGCGCGGATCGTCGCCGATATCGGCGACGCACAATCGATCGCCGACGACGCTTCGACGTTCTCGGCGCACCTCGTGCGGTTACGTACGATGCTGGAGATCGCCGACGAGCGAACGTTGGTGCTCGTCGATGAGATCGGCGGGGGAACCGAGCCGGCCGCGGGTGCGGCGCTCGCGCGCGCGGCGATGGAACGCTTTCTCGCTCGCGGCGTGCGCGCGATCCTCACCACGCACTCGACCGAACTCAAACTCTTCGGCCATTCCGCCGACCACGTCGAAAATGCGAGCGTGCGCTTCGATCCCGAGAATTTTCGCCCGACCTACCAACTCGATATCGGGGCTCCGGGGCAGTCGCTCGCCTTCCCGCTTGCCCGGCGGATGGGGCTGCCGCCCGCGACGATCGAACGGGCGCAGAACTTGCTCGAGAGTCGCGAGCGCGATTACGAGAGTGCGCTCGCGCAACTCGCGCAGCGAGCGGCGGAACTTGAGGCCGAACGCAGCGAACTCGCGGCAGAGCGCGCCGCGCTCGAGAGCGTGCGAGCGAGTCTCGAAGCACAACGGCGTGCCTCGCTCGCCGAACGCGAGCGCTTTTTGCAACGCGCCGACGACGCACTCGCCGCTCATCTACGCGAGTTCGCCGCCGAACTGATGCGTGGCGCGGCGGCGCAGCGTCCGCGAATCACCCCCGGCCAAACGCGCGCGCTCGCTCGCGCCGCCGACGGGCTGCGCGGCGAACTCGGCCTCGCCGATCTTTCCGTTCGAACGCCGACCGAGAGCGGAACCTTCGCGCCCGACGACGTCGTGTTCGTCCGCTCGTTGCGCCAGGAGGCGCGGGTGGTGGAGGATTACGGCGAGCGGGTGCAAGTTGCCATCGGCGCGTTACGCAGCATCGTCGCACGGAGCGATCTCGAACGCAGGCCGGGCGCGAAGCGTAAGCTCGAACGCAGCGCGGCGGCAGCGAAGCTGGAGCGTGCGAGTCAGAGTAGCGGCGAACTCGACGTGCGCGGAAAGCGTTTCGTCGAGGCGGAGCCGCTCGTCGAGCGCTGGCTCGACGATGCCGCGCTCGCCGGCCTCGCGGAATTACGGCTCATCCATGGGAAAGGGAGCGGCCTGCTGGGGCGCGGCCTGCAACAATACCTGCGCGAACACCCGGCCGTCGCCTCGCTCCGCTACGGGAATGCCGACGAGGGCGGAGGGGGCGTGACGATCGTGACGTTGCATGTATGATCGTCATGCGGGGAACCGCGCGCCCAAACGCGTAGTTTGCACGGAGAGATGATGAAAAACCAAGATGTCGAGGCGCTTCTCGATGGTTTCGAGCATGTTGAATCGGTCGCGGAGTTTCGCAGCCGGATAGCGCTTGGGCGACCGCTGCGGGTGAAACTCGGCATCGACCCGACGAGCCCCGATCTCCACCTCGGCTTTATGGTGGTGTTGGAGAAGCTCCAACGCTTTGCCGCTGCCGGGCACGCTGTTACGTTGATCATCGGTGATTTCACCGCGCGGATCGGCGACCCGAGCGGAAAAAACGCGATGCGTCCGCAACTCAGCGCCGAAGAGATCGACGCAAATATGCGCACCTATCGCGAGCAGGCCGGGAAGGTGCTCGATTTGGAGCGCGTCTCGATTCGCTACAATTCGGAGTGGCTCGATCGACTCGGCCTCACCGATCTCATCGGCCTGCTCTCGAAAACGACCGTCGCACAGATGCTCGAACGCAACGATTTCGATCAACGCTATCGAACCGGGACGCCGATCTCGCTGCACGAGTTTCTCTATCCCGTCGCGCAAGCCTACGACTCTATCGCGGTGGAGGCCGATATGGAGCTCGGCGGCACCGACCAGCTCTTCAATCTCCTCCTCGGCCGCCACTACCAGCGCGAATTCGGTCAATCGCCCCAGATCTGTGCGACCGTTCCCTTACTCGTCGGGCTCGACGGCGTGAAGAAGATGAGCAAATCGATCGGAAACTATGTCGGTATTGCAGAGAGCGCGGAGACGCAATTCGGCAAACTCATGTCGATCGCCGACGAACTGATGCCGGTCTACGCGCGGCTGGCCGCGTTTCGCTCGCAGAGTGAGGCCGATGCGCTCGCAACGTCGCTTCGTTCGGGCACGGCAAATCCGATGGAGCTCAAAAAAGATCTCGCCCTCGATATTGTCGCGCGTTACCACGGCCTCGATGCGGCGCGACGGGCAAGAGCGCATTTCGAGGCGACCGTGCAGCGTCGCGAGGCGCCCGCCGAGATGCCCGAACTGCGCCATGCCCCGGCGCGGTTGAGCGCGCTGATCGTCGCGGCGGGGTTTGCTTCGAGCAAGCGGGAGGCCGAGCGACTTTTAACGGGGAGCGGGGTGAAGCTCGATGGTATCGTCATCGCGGAGCCTCACGCCGCATGGAACGGCGAGCCCGCCGTACTCTCGGTGGGGTCGAGAAAATTCGTGCGCTTGGTCAACCTTTAAGGGAGGAACGATGTCGTCTACGCCGGTTACCTACACTTCGTCGCAAGCACCGTTAGGAGCGTCGCGTTTCGTTTGCAAACGCTGCAAGCGCGAATACAATCCGCCGCAGCCCGGCGAACGCCCGATTCGCTGCGAGTGCGGTTGGTGGTACTACAACGACGGTGTCGCTATTCGCGAGGCCTACTGGCAGCGCATCGCCCCCTATCGCGTGCCCCCCGCTCTGGCGCATCTTTTCCCGACCGATTAGCGTACGGCGCGACGTACGCGGTAGCGCGCTAGCGCTCGCCGACCAACCGCGCGATCGCGCTCGGTTCGATGAGATAGCGCTCGCGGCAGAAATCGCAGAACGCCTCGGTACTTTCGCCCGAGGCGGCCATTTCGACGAGCGCATCCTCGCCTAACCCGAGCAGCGCACGCTCGACGCGCTCCAACGTACACGGGCAAGCAAAGCGTAAGCCCAGCTCGTGCCGCGAGCGCAGCGGCTCGTCACCGGCAAGCATCTCCAGCAGCGCCCAGGCGTCGGCTCCGTCGGCGATACTCCGCGCCGGCGCTGCGAGCGCGAGCGCGCGTTCTTCGAGCCGGTCGACCGCCGCAGCATCCGCGCCCGGCAGAACCTGGGCCATGACGCCGCCGGCGGCGCGCACGCCCTCGGGGCCCATCAGCACGCCGAGCGCCACGACCGATGGAATCTGCTCGGAGTTTGCGAGGTAGAACGCGACATCTTCGGCGATCTCGCCGGTCATCAACGGCACGACGCCGTTATAGGGTTGACCGATCGCATACGATTTCGTAACGTGCAGCGTTCCGTTCCCAACGATGCCGGCGACATCGGCCTTTCCCAACGCATTCGGGGGAAGCTCCGCGAGCGGATTGGCGGCGTAGGCGCGCGCGCCGATCGTCCCGTCGTCGAGCAATCGAGAATCGGCGCCGAAACTTCCCACGGGGCCGTCGCCCGCGATACGCAGCGTCACCCATTCGTGCGGAGCGAGCGAGATGCCGAAGAGCGCGCTCGCCGCGAGAAGTCTCCCCATCGCCGCGGTCGCCGTGGGGCTGGAATCGTGGCGGCAGCGCATTTCGGCGACCGAGCGCGTCGCGACGACGGCGGCAAAGGCAAGCCCGGAGCCCGGGGGAACGGCGGAGACGACGCGATCGAGGTTCATATGCTTGCGAAGTCTCGTCCAGGGCGTGTCGACTTCCTGCCCGAAGTGCGCGCTCATGCGAATTGCGGTGATTCACGGCGTCAATTTAAGCTTGCTCGGCGAGCGCGAGCCCGCCGTCTACGGCACGATGACGCTCGCGCAGCTCGATGCGGAGATCGTGCGTGAGGCCGAGGCGCTCGGGATAGCGGTAACGATCGAGCAGTACGAGGGCGAGGGGGAGATCGTTCGGGCCTTACATCGTGCGCGCCTCGAGTGCGAGGGGGTCGTTCTCAACCCCGGAGCCTACGCGCATTATTCCTACGCCATCGCCGATGCCGTAGCGAGTATCGCCATCCCCGTGGTCGAGGTTCACCTCTCGAATACGGCCGGGCGCGAAGAATTTCGCCGCCGCAGCGTCACCGCGGCAGCCTGCCGGGGCGTCGTCGCCGGATTCGGTGCCGATTCCTACCGGCTCGCGTTACGGGCGCTGGCGAAAAAAGCCTGAAAAACCTGGGTTTTTTGCCCGAATTTCGAGAGGATGCTTCCGATATCGTGCGTATAGAACGGCATCGAGCGGCGCCATTCGAAACCCACATTGATGCTGCCGGCGCGCCGTTGCTTATAGGAGATTACGAGTTTGACCAAAGCCGATTTAATCGAAAATGTCGCCTCATCCGCGGAGCTCTCGAAGCGTCAGGCGGGCGAGATTGTGAACATGATTTTCGACGACATCGAGAAGGCGCTGCAGAAGGGCGACCGCGTTGCGCTGACGCCGTTCGGCAGCTTTGTCGTTCGTGCGCGCAAAGCGCGCGAAGGACGCAACCCCAAGACCGGCGAGAAAATCAAAATCGCCGCTCGCAAGGTGCCGGCATTCGTCGCCGGTAAGGGCCTCAAAGATGCCGTCTCGGGCGGACGTTCCGGCGGAGCTAAAAAAGCCGCCGCAAAGAAAGCCCCCACGAAGAAGGCCGCTCCCGCCAAGAAGAAGGCGGCCAAAAAAGGCCGTCGCTAAAGGGAATCTTCGGGTTGGAAAGGGCCGCCGTTCGGCGGCCCTTTTTATTTCTCGACCGAGGCCGGGAGAGGAAAAAAGCGCTAAAGCTCTTAATTGCCCCCAGCCGGAGCTTTCGCTCCTTCCACCATTTTCGGGCTGTAGCGCAGCTTGGTTAGCGCGCTTGACTGGGGGTCAAGAGGTCGCTGGTTCGAATCCAGTCAGCCCGACCATAAAAGAAGCCGCGAGAACGATATGTTTTCGCGGCTCTTTCGTTCGCCGTCGTAAAACGGATAGCGACAATCCCTATCGCGCTCCCCGATCCCGTACCATCGGCTCGTTACATCGTCCGGTTCGATTGGGCTATATACTTTGCGTTCTCGCCGTGAGGTCGTGATGCGCCGTTCCCGCTGTGGCGCTCCGCGCATTGAACTCGCGCGTGCGAGCAGCCCGTATCGCCGGCGGCGGCGCACTCTCGTCTGCACGCGTGCGATCGATCGACAGGGGGCACGTCGTGATGCCATGAATGTGCTCGCTCTGCACGCAAAGGAGGGAGTATGCCCGCACTTGTTCCCGCACTTTCGGCCCGGGTTTCCGTCGGTCTTTTGCTTTTACGAATCGTCATCGGACTCGCTTTCGTGCAGCACGGTCTGCCGAAGATCGAACATCCGACATCGTGGATGACGATGATGATGGGCCCGCATGCATTCGCACCGCCGTGGCTGCAGGCTATGGCCGCCGTTGCGGAGTTTTGCGGCGGTCTCGCGCTCGTGCTTGGGCTCTTGACGCCGCTGGTGACCATCGGCATCGGCATCGACATGCTCACCGCGATTTTCTTCGTCCATCTACCTATGGGCGGCCATTGGGTGGGCGGTCCCGGATCGTTTGAGATTCCGCTCTTTTATTTGACATCGATGGTAGCACTGCTCTGCACGGGTCCGGGCTTGTACTCGATTGATGCGCTGTTGGCAAAGCCGACGGCGAGCGGTGGTTGAGAAGGGCTAAGGCGTTCCTGGAGCGTCGACATCGATGATGTCGGCGGTGCTTTGCAATTCGATCGCCTGGCGCGACGGCCTGCGTCTAGCGCTTACCGCCGATACCGCGAAAAATACCGCGACCGAGCTTTCCGAAAGCGCGCCAAAAAATATGCTGCCCCGCACGCCGCGCAAGTTTTTCGGGATTTCCGGATGCGATCGCTTCGGCGTCGCCGAGCAGAGAACCGGCGCGATAGAGATCGTGACGCACCTTCCCAACGTTCGCACCGGCGGCGAGCCCGGCGACGGTTGCTGCTGCGACCGCGGGTGCGCTTTGCGGTACTGGCCCGTACGCCGTCGCAGTACAATCGAGCCACGTGCTCACGACGATCTCTAAATTCTTATTTACGTTCGCCTTGATTCTTGTTTCGATATCGGCCGGCATCCCGTCCATCGCGAGGTAGAGAACCATTTTTATGGCGGAATTCATTGCCGCTAGCGCGGTTCGCTCGGCGCGCTCGCCGTCGGGCCCGGAGTGGAGAAAGATCGCCTTTGCTTTCGAACCGTCGGAGGTCGGGAGGATCATTTTTCACCATCCTTTCCACGCCCGAAGTTCGGAGAACCGGCTCGATTCTCTGCTCGCCCTGCCGATATTCCAGGTGGGAGGCAATTATGCGCACGATTACTTTCTTTGCTCTCGTCGCGTTGCTGCTATCGGCGGCGACGGGAACCGGCTCGGCGCAGCTCGGCCCGGCGACCGCCGCCGGGCTCAACGCCGAGAGCGCCGCCGCCGCTCGTCGCGTGATGATGGATGCGCTGCAGCATGGGGGAAATCGCGGCGGCTGCGCCCCGCTGCCGAGCGGTTGGGCGGTGCTCGACGCGACGGTCCGGCTGCCGGTTTCCTACGGCGGTTATGGAGCGTGGGTGAATATCGCCGAGCTATTGCCGAGCAGCGATAATCTGTCGCGATTCTTGAAAAGTCACAGTGGCGGGCCGTTCTATCGAACGGCAACGGGCTCGGAGCGGACGGTTCATACGGTGCTCTGCGCACCCGCCGGCTTCACGTATTGGCTCGTTATCGATTCCGGGAGCGCAAAGGTCGCCGTCGGGCGCGTTACCTTGCTGCGAGCGGGCCGAACCTATCGTGTCGTTCTGACGGCTCCGCCGTTCGGGCGCACGGCGAGTACCCCCGCGCCCGCAGCGACACCGTCGCGCGCGTATCGACAACTGCAAAACTATATGCGCGCGCATATCGTCTCCGTTCCGTCGTATGGGATGAAGGCGATGCAAATCACGCCGCGATTCTGGGAGCTCGTGCATGCACGAGCGGACTTTCGTCCGGTCCGCGGGATCGTCATTATCGAGGTCGGCCGCGACGGCTGGGCCGCATCGCAAGGCTTTCAGCCGTTCGACGTCGTCACCGCCGTTGACGGAGTGGTTTTTGCAACGCTCGGCGATTTCGAGCGGCTCGTTCGCACGTATTCCGGGCATTTGCGCTTTGCGATCATTCGGAAAAAACAGCACCTCGTGCTCGCACCCAGCGATCCGAACGCCTGGCATCCGCCGAGCGTCGGCCCCGGTTTTATCCCACCGGCGACGCCTCAGCCGTGAGGATGGAGCTGCGTGAGAACGTAGAGGGCGATGTCGTGCAGATCGCGTTTGGACATCTGCCAGCGCGGCATGACCGGGCTCAAGGCCATTCCCGTATTATCGACGCCGTGTGAGATCGCGCGTTCGAAATCCGCGACGCTCCAGGGGTGGCTCGGGCTCGCCATGCCCGGCATTCCCGCCATCGCACTCGAGCTGCTCGCCGCACTCATGTTGTCGCGCATTTGTGCGTGCGGGCCGAGCTCTGCGCTAATCGCGCCGTCGGGTAGGCGGACGCCGCCCGTTCCCGTCGGTTGATGGCAGACCGCACAGCTCTGATAGACGCGCAGCGGATCGGGGCCGTGAATGCGCACCCCGTCGAGATCTTTGCCGGTGTAGAAGATCGATCGCCCGTTCTCGATCGCGCGCGCACGCGCGGCGGAGAGCCCGCGGAGATCGGGTGCGGGTTGCATCGTTCCCGGCGGCATGCGGTTCCGGAACCACGGCCCCGCCCAAAGCAGCTGGTACTGCGTTATCGGCGTTGCGCCGGCGCGAGCGAGATCTTCGACCGTGAGCACGATATTCGGGCGCAGGTTGAGCGCTGCATCGACGATATAATTGACGCTTGCATTTCCGAGCCCGTCGTTCGTTCGCTCGTAGCGGGTATCGAGGTGAAGCCACGGGCGTGCTGCGTAAATCGTTTCGAGCGAATACGCATTGCTCGTGCTGCTCTCCGTCGAGAGCGCGAGCGGAAGCGTGTCGTGCCCGATCGTCCCGATCGCCAAGAAATTGAAACGTCCGACGGAGTAGGAAGCGAGCGCAACCTCGCGCGTGTAACGATCGATCGCTCCGCCGGAGTTCGGCAGCGATCCTAGGAGCGTCGCGACGCCGCCGGACCAGTGTTTCTCGGGTGAGAGATACATCACCGAAGCGCTCCAAGCGCTCCCTTCATCGCCGGGAGTGAAGGCGCGTTCGAGCGC
>JAJYRI010000160.1 GCA_021794175.1 bacterium | reverse complement strand
CCGATCTCATGGCGATCGGTGCTCCGCTCTCGCGGATCGGCGAAATCGTTGCCAGGACGTCGAGCCTTCCGCCGCGCGCATCGATGAACCGCGTCACGAAATACTCGGTCGAGCCGACGACGGCGCGATCGAATGCCGTCACCGTTTCATCGAGCGTCTCCGGAGCGATGTGCGTGGAGAAGTGGCGCCCGAGCATCTCCCCGGGCGCGTACCCGAGCAACGCGATCGCTGCGGCGTTCCCATGCAGCAAGCGCCCTTGCAGATCGTAGCTCGCAATTGCGTCGGGGCTATCGTCGTAGAGTGCGGCGAAGCGCGCGCGCAGACGCTCGTATTTATAACGGCCCAGCTCTGCGCTTGCAGAGAGTTTTCGGCGCGCGATTTCGAGCGTGACCGCGACGGCGAGAAACGCTACGGCAAGAACGGCGAGCATCGAGGTTACGACCATCGCTAGCGAACCCCGGCGCTGCGGCGCGCTTGCTTCGCGCGATACATCTTTGCATCGGCGGCACCGAGCAACGCGCCCGGGTCCTCCCCATCGGGCCCGAGGACCGCCGAGCCGACGGAGACCCCGACGGTGAGGTCGCTCTCGGTATAGGGCTGGGTGAGGGCACCTTCGATGCGCTCGGTGCAACGTTCCAAACTATCGCTGCGCAGGTCGTTGAGGACGACGACAAATTCATCGCCGCCGACGCGAGCGACGAGCTCGTCACCGCGCACCACGCTCAGGAGACGACGCCCAACCTCGGCGAGCAGTCGATCGCCCACAGCGTGGCCGAAACGATCGTTCACGTCCTTGAAGCCGTCGAGATCGAGAAAGAGAATACCCAACTCCCCACCATTGCGCTTCGCGTGCGCGATTTCCCGTTCCAGCCGCTGCGCGAGCATCGTGCGATTGGCAAGCCCGGTGAGCGGATCGCGTAGGGCGAGGTCGCCGAGGGTACTCGCCCGGCGGTCGCGCTCGAAGGCGCTCCCCAGTAGGGCAGCCATCAACTTCACGAAGTCGAGATCGTTGGCATCGAAGGGCGTCTCGCGAAGATATTTCGACGAAAATGCCAAGCAACCGAAGCGAACTCCCTCCACCGAGATCGGCGCGCCAAGAAAGCACCGCCAGGGTTCGCCGTCGGCGGCCACATCGTCGCGCATTGCGCTTTCGCGGATATCGTTGATCACCAACGGCGTCTCGCTCTCCAATACATGCCGCGAGATCGACCGCGCGATCGGCACGCGCTCGCCGAGCGAGAAACGCCCCGCGCCGCCCTTCGCGCGAATGATAAAATCGTCGCCGTCGATGCCGAGCACGTAGCCGATCTCCATGCCGAGCATGCGGCGCCCAAAATCGAGAACGCGCGCGAGCAACGGCTCGAGCTCTTCCTGTGGGACCGTCGCAAGCCGATAGAGCTCGCGTAATTTCTCGCGCGTCATCTCTTCGCGACGTTCGAACGTCCGCTGGGCGCTGAGATCCCGCATGACGAGATAGTACCCTTCGATCTCGGTCCCTCGCGCCATCGGAATCAATGCTACCATCACTGGAAGAATGCGCCCGTCTTTACAGCGAAGTTGCGACTCCGATTCAAAGGCTTCGCCCGCCATCACGCGGCGATAGGCGCTTTCGCGGATTTCCTCGGTGTTTGCCGGCGAGAAGAGCCCCGAGGTCGCACCGATTAACTCACCGCTGCCGAAGCCGGAGATCCGTTCGAACGCCGCGTTTGCGCGCATTACGCGCCGATCGGCGCCGACTTGGAGCATCGGTTCGTGATTGATATCGAAGAGCGATCGGAAGCGCTCGGTTTCGAAGAGAACTTCGCGTTGTAAAATGCGGAGCGGCCGCAGATCTTTGGCGATCCCGAAGACACCGAGGATCTTTCCTGCGCCGACGACCGGAACGAAGGTCGTCCAGACGGGTACGCGCTCCGCGCGTTCGTCGAGGACGACGCTCTCGAATTCGACGACCTCACCCGCGACGGCGCGCTCGAAATAGCGAGCGACATTCTCGCGTTGCTCGGCAGCGAAGCATTCTCCGACGCCGCGCCCGTTCAACGCGTCGCCTTCGCTACCGAAGAGCGCTCGTGCCGCCGTATTCCCGCGCTGCGCGATGCCGGCTGCGTCGTAAAGGATGCCGACATCGGGCATATTCGAAAAGAGCCGCTCGAACCGCGCGCGTTCGCGCTCGATCGCCGTTGCGTACGTAGCGAATCGTCGTGCGGTCGGCAGCATCATCCAGAGCCAGATCGCTCCGAGAACCACGAGAATCGTCGCGCCGGCGATGACGATCGCGAGTGCCGCAAGCGGGTGAAGCGGCCAGACAACGAAAGCCGCAGCGAGCGAGAAGAGCAACGCGGCCAGCGCGGCCAGTGCAAAAGCGCGGGCCGAAAAGGCGAAAAACCGCCCTTCTTCCCGTTCCGGAGCATTAGCGACGAGCACCTCTCCGTGCATATCCTCGAGCCCCCCCAGGCCGCTCCATCGCGGCTTTTAGAGCAGTGTAAGGAGTACGGCAGCCGATAGCACGACTCCGGCTGTCTCGGTCCGCAATATTCGC
>JAJYRI010000053.1 GCA_021794175.1 bacterium | reverse complement strand
CTTCGGCAACGAGCACCGTTCGCTTCATCACATCGCATCCGATTCCCAGGGTCGAGAGCGGCGTGACACGAGCGCGGCATTTTACTCGCAGCCGTGATCGACACGGTCGATGCGGGGTGGTCGATGTGGGGCAGACGATGTGGGGCAGGCTCGCTAAATCCTTGAGTAAATCGCTCGCCCGCCCCACATCGCCTGCCCCGCTCACGACGCTCCGTATCGCCCGCGCCGCGAATACGTAAACCGCGACGACTCGCGTGCGCTCGACGGAACGCCACGCCTGCCTCTGTCGCGAGCGGCTACCCTCGAGAGGGAATCGCCGCCTCGATGCCGTCAAGCGCACCGTCGCGGAGCGCCGCTTCGCGGAGAATCGAATAGATGAGCGAGGCCGGGAAACCGCGACGCTCGAGCGATCGCGCCAGACTCGGGTAACTCGCTTGCGGCTGCGCGCGACGAAGCTTTGCGAGCGCTTCGAGACACCGCTCGTGCTCGGAGAGCGGCGCATCGACGACCGCACGGCGCGCGCACTCCGCATCGAGCCCGCGGCGCACCAACTCTCCGACGAGTCGTCGATCCCCCTTCGCATCGCGGGCCCGTTCGACGTAGAGCGCCGCGAAGAGCGCATCGTCGACGTAGCGCTCCGTTTTGCAGCGCGCCACTGCATCGGCGATCGCATCGTCGTCGTAGCCGCGGCGCTCGAGCTTGGAACGTAACTGCGACTCCGTGAGGCGACGCCGTGCAAGAAGCCCGAGCGCCGCCGCATAGGCGTGCACCGATTACTCGATCGGCGCTTCTACCGCGTCGCCGGTAACGCCGTTCCGCGAGGTGAGCGCTGCGAGCTCCTCGCGAATTCTGCTCTCGATCTCGCCGGCGATCTCCGGATGCTCTTCGAGAAAGCTCTTCGCATTCTCGCGCCCCTGCCCGACGCGCTGCTCGCCGTAGGTATACCACGAACCGCTCTTCCCGACGATATTGCGTTCGAGTGCGATATCGAGAATCGAACCCATCTTCGAAATACCGTGACCGTAGGTGATGTCGAACTCCGCTTGGCGGAAGGGGGGCGCCACTTTGTTCTTCACGACCTTGACGCGGGTGCGCGAACCGACGACCTCTTGGCCGATCTTGATCTGTTCGAGTTTCCGAACGTCGAGGCGAATCGAAGCGTAGAACTTCAACGCTCGGCCGCCGGAGGTCGTCTCGGGGTTTCCGAACATCACCCCGACTTTTTCGCGCAACTGATTGATGAAAATCATGATGCATTTGCTTCGCGAGATTGCCGACGTGAGTTTCCGTAACGCCTGCGACATCAGACGCGCCTGGAGCCCGACGTGCGCGTCACCCATATCGCCTTCGAGTTCGGCTTTGGTCACCAATGCGGCGACCGAGTCGACCACGACGACATCGACGGCGTTGCTGCGCACGAGCATCTCGGCGATCTCCAGTGCCTGCTCGCCGGTATCGGGTTGCGAGACCAACAGGTTATCGAGATCGACGCCGAGCGCCGCCGCGTAGTTGGGATCGAGCGCATGCTCGACATCAACGAAGGCTGCCGTTCCGCCGGTCTTCTGTGCTTCGGCGATTGCATGGAGCGCAAGCGTCGTTTTACCGCTCGACTCGGGTCCGTAGATCTCGACGACGCGCCCGCGCGGAAAGCCGCCGACGCCGAGCGCGAGATCGAGGGCGATACTTCCGCTGGGAACGACGTCGTACGCCATCCGCTCGTGAATCTCGCCCATTTTCATGATCGAGCCCTTGCCGAATTGCCGCTCGATTTGGGCAAGTGCATTGGCGAGGGCTATCTGTCGATCGTCTTGGGAAGCCATCTCGGTTCTCTCTTTCTTTCTCACGGTGCTGGTAATCACGGTCCGTTCTCTCATTCACTCTAGATAGGCACTCTGCCAAGGGGGTGGCACTCTTTATTCCGGATCGAAGAGGGTCGCAACAAATTCGCGTGCATCGAAGGGTTCGAGTTGATCGATCGCCTCGCCGAGCCCGACGTAGGAGATCGGGCGCTCGATGCGCTCGACGATACCGAGCACGACGCCGCCCTTCGCCGTCGAATCGAGCTTGGTGACGATGAGTCCGTCCAACGGCGTCACCTCATTGAAAAGCATCGCTTGCGAGATGGCATTCTGTCCGGTCGTCGCGTCGACGACGAGCAAGGTGCGGTCGGGCGCGCGCCCCAACGCACGCTCGGTGACGCGGCGAATCTTCTTGAGCTCCTCCATGAGGTTGTTCTTGGTTTGCAGACGGCCGGCGGTATCGACGAAGATGAGATCGACACCCCGCGCTATCCCGGCGGTGATTCCGTCGAAAACGACCGCTGCTGGATCGCCGTTCTCGGGGCCGCGCACGATCTGCGCTCCACTCCGCTCCGCCCAGATCGCCAATTGATCGGCGGCAGCGGCACGAAACGTATCGCCGGCAACGAGGAGCACGCGCTTCCCTTGCGCGGTGTAACGCGCCGCAAGTTTGCCGATGCTCGTCGTTTTTCCGGTGCCGTTGACTCCGACGACGAGAACGACCGTCGGTCGCTGCTCCAACAATATCGGCGCACCGGGAAGATCGAGAAAACGCTCGACGTCGCGCCGAAAACGCTCGATTGCCTGACCGGCGGTTCGCCAGCCCTCCTGCCGCGCGACGGTCTTCAAACCCTCGAGAATTCGCTCGGTCGTCCCGACGCCGAGATCGGCGGCGAGCAGCGCTTCTTCGAACTCTTCCCAGAACGCGGCATCGAGCGGGCGCTCCGAGCCCCCGAGAGCGAGGACCCCCGAGAAGCTCCGCCCGACTTTTTTCAGCCGATCGCCGAGGCGACCAATCCAACTCATGAGCGCCGCTTTCGGGGCGAATCATCGAACTCCTGTTCGATTTTTAGATTGCCCTCCGGTCGAGCCGGTAGACGAAAACCAAGACCTCGGCGACGACGGCATAGAGCTCCGGGGGAATGCTTTCGTTGAGCTCCAGCCGCGAGAGCGCATCGGCGAGCGCGGCGTCTTCGACCAATGGAATCCCGCGCTCGTGGGCGATGCGAAGGATCTCCTCGGCGACGCGCCCTCTCCCCGAAGCGAGCACGACCGGTGGTGCGGGCTTGAGGGGGTCGTACTGTAATGCAGCCGCAGCCGGTCGGGTAAACCGGCGCTTGCGGAAATCAAAAAATCGACTCACGCCTGTGCGTCGAGCTGCGTTTTCGGCGCAGATCCCTCCGCTGTTTTCTTCGCTGGGTTACCGGGCATAGCGCGGGCGGCGACGGCGGCATTCATTCCCGCGACGCGATAGCGTAGCGATTCGAAACGATCGCGCAGTAACCCGAAGGATTCGCGAAAACGTTTCGCCGCACCGTCGCGTTCGGTCTTTACCTTCACGCTGACGGCGCGCCCGCTCGTCTCGACTTCGATCGCAACGGTCCCCAGCGTTTTCGTATCGAGTAAAAAACCGAGCGTGAAATTATCGGCATCCATTGCCTTCTTCGTCCCGGGAGCATCGCGACCGACGCGCAGTTGCGTCGCCGCGCCGCCTTCGCGAAAGAAGACCGGGAGCGGCACGACCAACGTTCGCGGATCGGCGGATGCATTCGCCGCCAACAGATGAATCTGTGCGGCGGAGATCGCCGTCACCGCATCGCCGAGTGCATTCACCGCACCCGGCAGAGCGGCGCTCTGCGGATCTTGCGCGAGTGCGATGAGGGTGCTTTTTATATCTTGATTTACTGCGCTCTGTGCGCTAACGACGGCGGCTTCGCGGGCGGGCGAAGCAACGCTCGGCACCGCGGCAGCGAGATTCGCGGCCGGGTGCGGCAGAGGTGTGGAGACGCGGGCGGCGCTCTCGGGGAGCGGCGGCGATGCAGCAGCCGCGAGCGCTTCGCTCGGTACGCCGAGATTCGCCGGGGCGACGGGTTCGAGCGCGGCGAGATTTTTGGCAAGCGTGAGGAGCGCATCTTCGGTCGAGCCTAACACCGTGCGAACGTACGCCGCGAGTTGCTGCGGTAAGGCAACCGCATTCGCCGGATCGAGCGTCGTCACGAACGCCATTGCACTGCGCACCGTGGTCACCGCGGGTTGCGGGAGAAATCGCGCGAGCGCCCTCTGGGCGCCGGCGAACGCTCTCGCCAATAGTTGCGGTGCGTTGGCGGAGAGGCGCGCCGCGGCGATGGTCGCGGGCGTCGCCGGCACGTCTAAACGCGCGAGCAATTGCTCTTCCTCGCCGAGTGGTTGCGCGGTTACATTCGTCAGATTCGTTTCGAGCGGTACGCTCGAGGAACGCACCGAGATCGACGGCGGAGGCGACTCGAACGGCGCACCGCGCGCGAGGCTCGCAGCACCGCCGCGCACCGGATTCTCCGTCGCGCCCGGCGCTGCGGGGGGGCGCGGCAATATCCGTGCGCCGCGCGCAGTTGCGAGGCGTGCTTCGAGCTCCGATGCGAGCATCGGGCTCGTTCCCGCCGTCGAGGGAGTCGCCGACTCCGTAGCGGCTTGCGCGGATGCGTCGGAGCGCGGCGCACTTTGTGACGAACTCTCCGTCGCCGAGCTCGCGGAGGAAGGCGCGCCGTCGCCGGGCGCCGGCTCTTGCGTGGGTGCGGCGGGCAGATCGCGGCGTGCCGGCTGCACCGAGGCCGCAACAAAGACCTCGACCGGCGGTGCGATCGCGGAGCGCGGGTTCGTCGCGGCGGCGTTCGGGGGCGGAGGCTCGGTCTGTAGCGAGGATGCCGCCGGTTGTGCCGTCGGAGCGGGGAGACTCGTTGCGGGGGTGCGTGCGAGCAGCGATGCTTGCGCGGGCGCCGGAGCGCCTCCGGGGAGCTCGATGTTGGCGATCTCGGGTGGATTCTGTGGATCGATCGCGCCGAGATTACGGACGAAAATCTGTGTCGGCGAGAAACCGGTTACCTGCAGCGCGAGGGTATCACCGGGTGCGATGCCCGGCGGCAACTGCGCCGGAAGCGACTGACCGAAGAGCGAGATATGGTCGACGCCCTCGGAGGGCGGAAGAACGAGCGCCGAGAGGAGATCGCCGGTCTTGAGTTGCGCGATAACGCTCGGCGCGATCGCGCCGAGATTGAGCGTCGCTTCGGCGATCGCCGTCTGGGCTGCGAGAACCGCCTGCATCGCAAGCGCGCTCGGGTCGATGCCCGCCACGATTCCTTATGCCATCGTATCGATGAAGTGCTGCTCTCCGCCGTCCGAGGAGTTCTCGTCGGCTCCCTCGCCCTGGCGTCGTTCCGGAGCTTGGTAAAACCCCTGGCTCTCGCCCTGGGTTCGCTCGCGCACCGCGCTATCGTGTTCGGAGCTTGCAGCCTCGGCAACCGACTCTTCGCGCTCGGTGACCTGTTGGGCGAACGCCATCGCCGCAGCTTGCTGGGCCGCCTGCGGAGCAGCGGCAATATTCGCCGCGAGCGCCGCGCTCTGCGGGGCGGCGAGATATGCAAGTTGGAGATCGGCCGGCCGAATAGCCATAATCCCTTCTTCCTCTTCCTCCTCTCCGACTACTCTAGGTTTCGGCCTCCGCGCCCGGCTTTCTGAGGTATTTTTGCTTGATCGTCGGGTCATCTTCGCGAAAACCCAGGTCGGCCCGCAGGCGCCGCAGCGCCGCGCGCAAGTGGATGACCGCCGCCGCATGAATCTGCGAGACCCGCGATTCCGAGACCCTCAGCGCGCCTTTGATATCCTTGAGCGTCTGCCCCTCGAAATAGTAGAGCGTGATCACCGTCCGCTCTTGCGGCGGCAGCGCCTCGACCGCCCGGACGAGCTCTTGCACGATCTCCTTGCGCTCGACGCCCTCGCCAATGTCGGCGAGATCGTCGCGCAGCGTATCGACCAGCGGTATATCGTAGCCGCGCTCGTTCGGGAGATACTCTTCAAGCGAGAGCAAGGCCGTCCCACGCACGCGCTGGAGAATGCCGTCGAGGTCGCGACGCGATACGCCGAGGTGAGCGGCGAGTTCGTCGTCGGTCGGCACCCGGCCGAGCCTCGCCTCGAGTTCGCCGATCGCGCGTTCGACTTCACGCGCGCGCTGCCGAACGGCGCGAGGCACCCAATCCAACGATCGCAGCGCGTCGAGAATCGCCCCGTTGATCCGCGTGATCGCATAGGTTTCGAACTTTACGCCGCGCGCGTCGTCGTATTTTTCAATCGCATCGATGAGCCCGACGATACCATCGTTAATGAGGTCGTTAATCTCTACGTTGGGGGGCAAGTTCGAGGAGACGCGCCCGGCTACGTACTTCACGAGGTGAAGATATTTATGGATCAACTCTTCGCGCGTGTAGGTCTCGCCGGCGATGCAGTAACGTCCGCCAGAACGCTCGCTCATCGCGGGTGCTCCCCGAACGCGCGATGGGTGAGCTCGATAAGCGTCGGGGCGATGCGCTCGAGCGGCTCGACACGATCGACGAGCCCCGCCACCGCCGCCGCACGCGGCATACCGTATACCACGCAGGTCGCTTCGTTCTGACCGACGACATAGCCGCCGCGCTCCTTGAGGACACGCAATCCCTTGACGCCGTCCTGCCCCATGCCGGTGAGGATAACGCCGAGCGCACCGGGCCCGAACGCCTCAGCGGTCTGTGCGGCGAGCACATCGACCGAGGGGACGTGTAGCGAACTTCCATCGTCGTCGCGAAGCGCGACGACGATCTCACCGAACGAACGACGCAATTCGAGTTGCTTGCCGGAGGGCACGACCAGCACGCTGCCTCGGGCAACGATCATTCCTTCGGCGGCTTCGACGACGTGCAACGCGCTCTGGGCGTTAAGGCGATCGGCGAGCGGCCGGGTAAAACCCAGCGGCATGTGCTGCACCAAAAGAATCGGCGTCGGATAGGTCGCGGGGAGCGCCGGAATCACTTTGGAGAGCGCGACGGGTCCGCCGGTCGACGTGCCGATCGCCGTGCATTCGAAGAATTCGTGCGAGGCGCGCGGCGGGGCGCTGGGAATCGGCGCAGAGGGCGCCGGGGCCGACGGCGCGGGGCGACGCTCCGGACTGGGGCGCGCGCCGCGGCGGCCAAAGATCGCGATCTTCGTCAGCAGGTCGCGTTGTACGTCTTTAATATTCGCGTAGACGCTGTCGGGTTTTGCGATAAAATCGACCGCACCGAGCTCCAGCGCCCGAAACGTCGTCTCCGCGCCCTCGCGCGTGAGCGCGCTAACCATGATGATCGGCGTGCGCGAGCGTTCGTGAATCAAGCGGACCGCTTCAAGCCCGCCGATGCCCGGCATCTCCACGTCCATCGTGATTACGTCGGGCAGCAACTCCTCCGCCCGCGTGACACCCTCTTCGCCGCTACGCGCCGTGCCGACGACCTCGATATCCTCGCTGCTCTCCAACATTTTGACGATTGCCTGACGCATGAACGCCGAATCGTCGACCACGAGTACCTTAATGCGCGCCATCTTGCCCTCGCAGGCGATAGTAGATCGCCTTCGGCGTCACCATCGGTTCGTAGAGGTCGGTCAATCGAATAATCGATTCCGCGTGCCCGAGAAAGAGATAGCCGTTCGGGCGCAATGCCTTTGCAAAATTCTCTACCACGCGTTTTTGCGTCGGCTTATCGAAATAGATCAAGACGTTTCGGCAGAAGATCGCATCGACGGGTCCGAATGCGGCGACCGCGCGCTGGTCGAGCAGATTCACCCGCGAGAATTCGACCATGCGTTTGATCTCATCGGAGATGAAATACCCGCTCTCGAAGGGACGAAAGTTCTTCGCCATCACCTCCGGCGGCGTCGCACGGAAGGAGAGCTCGCGATAGTAACCCGTCTTTGCTTTTTCGAGGGCTCGCGGCGATATATCACCGGCCTTTATATCGATCTCCGACGGAGCGATACGCCCACCGGCCAACAGCAGCATCGCGATGGTATAGGGCTCTTCACCGGTCGAGCAAGCGGCCGACCAGATGCGCAGGCGATGTCGGTTTTTCAGCGCTTCGTCGACGACCTCGCTCGCCAAGACATCGAGTTGTGCCCGCTCGCGAAAAAAATACGTCTCGTTGTTGGAGAGCACCGATGCCAATTCGTCCCACTCCGCCTCGCGATCCGCAGAGATCGTAAGGTAACGATAATATTCGTCAAAATCGGCGACCCGACACTTAATTAAACGCGTCTGAAGCCGACTCTGCAGCAGAAATTGCTTCGAGTCGTCGTAATAAATGCCAAAACGCTCGCGAATGGCATCTCGCAGGCGAGCGTACTGTTCGGGTGTGATCGGCATTACCGACATGGCGACCTACGCAAGCAGCGATCTCGCCCCGAAACGGGCAGCCTGAACGTAGAGAAAGATCCGATCCGCCCAGGTACGATCGAAGCGCTCGTTGGCGATGAGTTCGGCAAAGCGCGGAACCGCCGCAAACTGTCGGAAGAGCAGGCGAAAGCGCTCGGGGCGCCGGCCTAAGAAATCGATCAACTTCACGCGCCGTGCGAGGCGTGCGTAAAAGCGATCGTGCAATGCGCTCGCGTATGCCGCGGAGGCCCGCGATGCATCGCCGCGATAGCGCCATGCGATATCGGCGAGCATTCGCCCGCTCGTCGCGGCTTCATAGATACCCTCACCGTTCGTCGCATCGACGAGCCCGGCTGCGGTGCCGCCGATGCTGACTCCCTCGGCCCCGACATTCGGACGCGGCATGCCGCCGTAGAGGAGGTGCCCCTCGAGCTTCACGCGCGCGTCGATACCGGGCGCGAGCCGACGGATCGTTCGATCCGCAAACGCATCGAGCTCGGCTCGCAGATCCGCACCCGGCACCTTCCCGGTGATACCCAAGCCGATGGCGAGGTGATCGCGCTTGGGGAACATCCAGGCGACAACCAAACGACCGTCGCGCGCCGGATAGTAGTGCAATTCTAACGTCTCGTAGGCGATCGGCACCGCGGGGCGCGCGAGATACCATCGCTGCTGCAGGGTCGTCATGAGCCCCGCGTTCCAATCCGAGAATGCGAAGTGCGGAAGACGCTCCAACTTTGCCGTCGAGCCTGCGGCGAGAAAGACATGTCGCGCGCGAATTCGCCGACGATCGCCCCTCGTCGCGTCGGCGTATTCGACGAGTTTCTCCTCTCCATCGACGGTAAGATCGCGGAAGAGTGCGTTGGTACGGATCTCCGCACCGGCCGCCACCGCGCGCGCGGCGATCGTGCCGTCGAGTTCCTCGCGCGTCGAGGTATGCCCGGGACCGAAGCGCACGGCGTGCTCCTCGCCGAAGGGATCGAAGAGCGCGAGGCGAGGCGTGGTGCAATGAATCAACGATTCGGGAAGATCGAACTCACCGCAAAATCCGGGCCGGAGCCCTGCGGCGCAGACGCGCTTGCTCCCGACGACTGCGTCCTTCTCCAGCACGACGACGCGCATGCCGCGCGACGCGGCCTCGCGGGCGGCAACGCCGCCGGCTGGACCGCAGCCAACGATAAGCAGGTCGGTCGACTCGATCATCCGTGCTGCCATTCGCGTCGCACCCGCATCACTCCGTTCCAGGTAGCGCTTGCGAGCGACCAGAACCCTTGAAGATATGATGCAGGATCGCAAACCAAGAAATTATCTCGACCTTCCCCTGGGCCTGCGCGCCCCCGAAGAGATCAACGTGGTGGTCGAGATTCCCGAGAAATCGCGGAATAAATACGAGTACGATAAGGCGCTCGATATCTTTCGGCTCGATCGCGTCCTTCATTCGGCGATTCATTACCCGGGAGATTACGGCTTCGCGCCGCAGACGCTCGCCCTCGACGACGATCCGCTCGACGTGCTCGTCTTGACCATCGAACCGACCTTCCCCGGTTGTCTGGTCGCCGCGCGGCCGATCGGTCTCCTCGAAATGTTCGATCAGGGCAAGGAGGACGACAAGGTCCTCGCCGTTCCGGTCGGCGAGCCCGCGTTCGACGAGATCCACAATTTCACGCAGATTTTTCCGCATCTGCTCAAGAAGGTCTCGCACTTCTTCGAGAGCTACAAACTCCTCGAGGGGAAGCAGACGCGTGTCGTCGGCTGGCACGACGCCGCGAGCGCCCGTCGCGTGATCGCCGAATCCCACCAGCGCTTTCTCGAGCGTGCCGAGGAGCGCCCGGAGCCGTAACCCGGAGCCGGAAAGGGAGGACTCCCGGCTCGTACCGCCGTAGCGGCCGAGCGACCACTTTAAAAAATGCCCCGTGCCGTCGGACCGGGGCCCCATTTTCCGCGCTCTCTTCTCTACACTCAAAGGAAGCAATGTGACCACACAGCTAGCGATCCTGATTGCCCTGCTCGGCGGCGTCCTCGCGGTGCTCTACGGCATCGCCCTCATCTTCTGGGTCCTCTCGCGCCCTCAGGGCAACGACCGCATGAAGGAGATCGCCGCAGCGATTCAGGAGGGCGCGATGGCCTTCCTCAAGCGCCAATACACGACGGTCGCCGTCGTCGCCATCGTACTCGCGATCGTCATCGCCGTTGCGCCGACGCTCGGAAAAGAAGCGGCGATCGGCTTTTTGATCGGCGCGATTCTCTCGGGTGCCGCCGGCTTTATCGGCATGCTCGTCTCGGTTCGCGCAAACGTGCGCACCGCAGAAGCAGCGCGCGGCGGCATGGCGCCTGCGCTTGCGGTCGCGTTCCGCGGCGGCGCAGTGACCGGCATGCTGGTCGTCGGCCTCGGCCTCCTCGCCGTCGCCGGTTACTACGGCATTCTTCTCCAAGTCAATAACGGCGACGTAACGACCTCGCTCGATGCGATGGTCGGGCTCGCGTTCGGCTGCTCGCTCATCTCGGTCTTCGCGCGTCTCGGCGGCGGCATCTACACCAAAGCCGCCGACGTCGGTGCCGACCTCGTCGGTAAAGTCGAAGCAGGCATTCCCGAAGACGATCCGCGCAATCCCGCGGTGATCGCCGACAACGTCGGCGACAACGTCGGGGACTGCGCCGGCATGGCCGCCGACCTCTTCGAAACCTACTGCGTTACGACCGTCGCGGCGATGCTGCTCGGCAATCTCGTTTTCGGCAGCTCGCTGCCGGGAGCACCGACCTTCCCGCTGCTCATCGGCGCGGTCTCGATCGTTGCTTCGATTATCGGCGTCTTCGCCGTCACGCTCGGAACCGTCGTCAAGGGCAAGGTGATGGGCGCGCTCTATCGCGGCATGGTCGTTGCGAGCATCCTCTCGTTGATCGGCATCTACTTCCTCGCGCAGAACGTCTTCGCCGGCAGCAGCGTGAGCCCGACGGCGATCGTTATCAGCGCCTTCGTCGGCCTTGCGGTAACCGGCCTGATTACCTTCATTACCGAGTACTACACCGGTTCGCAATTCTCGCCGGTGCAGCGCATTGCGAAGGCCTCGGTAACGGGGCATGCGACCAACATGATCGCCGGCCTCGCGGTCTCGATGCAAGGAACCGCACTTCCGGCGATCGTCATCGTCGCCGGCATTCTCGTCTCGTACGGCGTTGCGAATCTCTACGGCGTGGCGATCGCGGTCATGTCGATGCTCTCGATGGCCGGCATCGTTGTCGCGATCGATTCCTTCGGTCCGATCACCGATAACGCCGGCGGGATCGCCGAGATGGCGGAGATGCCGAAGGAAGTTCGCGACATCACCGATCCGCTCGACGCCGTCGGAAATACCACCAAGGCGGTGACGAAAGGCTATGCAATCGGTTCGGCCGCACTTGCAGCGGTCGTTCTCTTCGCAGCCTTCCTGCAAGAACTCACGAAGCACAAGTGCGGCGCACTCGGCGGCGCATCGTGTGCAGCCGGCGTCGCCGATCTCTTCGCCATCGGCAACCCGTACGTTCTCGTCGGACTCTTTCTCGGCGGTCTCCTCCCATATTTGTTCGCATCGCTTTCGATGGAAGCGGTCGGACGTGCGGGCGGCGCGGTCGTCGAGGAAGTACGTCGCCAATTCCGCGAGATGCCCGGCATCATGGCCGGCACGCAGAAACCCGACTACGGCACGACCGTCAGCATCGTAACCGCGGCGGCGCTCAAGGAGATGATTCTCCCCGCGCTTATTCCCGTCGGCGTCCCGGTGATCGTCGTCTTGCTCTCGGTCTTCAACGTGCTGCAGGGCGATACCGGAGCGCAAGTGATGGGCGGCATCCTTGTCGGTTCCATCGTGACCGGCTTCTTCGTCGCCATCTCGATGACGACCGGCGGTGGTGCATGGGATAACGCCAAGAAATACATCGAAGAAGGCAACTTCGGCGGAAAAGGATCGATCGCTCATCAGGCAGCGGTCACCGGAGATACCGTCGGGGATCCTTATAAAGACACCGCCGGCCCGGCGATCAATCCGATGATCAAGGTGCTCAACATCGTCGCACTCTTACTCGTCGGGTTCCTCGTTCACTAAAGAACGCACCGGACGCAACGTAGAACGGCGCCGCGATTTTGCGGCGCCGTTCTCGTTTTGCGGGCACCCGGCGGGACAGACCCGACGGAGGTATCGTCGACGTTACGGGTCGGGGCACTCGTTTTTTAACGCGCTGAATTTTCGATAGATCGCAAAATAACTCACGGCGAGAAATGCGACCGCAAAGACGAGCACTCCGTCGCCGACGACGGCGCCGACCGCGCTACCGAGCGGGAAGACGAGATGCAGCAGCAGGCGTGCGGCGAACGCCGTAACGTAGATCAATGCCGGCACCAACGCCGAGCCCAACAACATGACGCCCGGATCTTTCGTCACTTGAACCGGCGTATGAGCGCCGCGAAGGAACCCGAGCGGTACTCCGAACGCGACGCCGAGCAGCACCGCAACGGCGAGCTCCCAGAGCGGCGACGGAGCGAGCGACTGCTCGGCATAGATCGCCCAAATACCGACGAACGCCAACAGCGCCGGCGCTATCCAGAGGCGCGCGGTACTGATGCGCTGCGGGCGCGACATGCGAAATAAGACGAGGGCAAAGGCGGCGAGATAGACGACGATCGTCAGCGCGGGCGGAGCGGAGGCTTGTTGCATCGGCGAATTTTCCTTATTCCAAGACGAGAACAAACGATGAAAAAAGAGGGGCGCCACGCATCGCTGCGTCGCGCCCCTCTTCGATATACCGGATCGAAACTACTTGATTTCGACCTTCGCGCCGGCTTCTTCGAGCTTCTTCTTGATGCTCTCGGCTTCGTCTTTGGCGACGCCTTCTTTGATCGCTTTCGGCGCGCTCTCGACGAACGACTTCGCTTCGGTCAGACCGAGGCTCGTGATCTCGCGAACGGCTTTGATGACTTTGATCTTGTCCGGGCCCGCATTGGCGAGCACGACGTCGAATTCGGTCTTCTCGGCGGCCGGGGCGGCGGCGGCCGGAGCAGCCATCATCGCAACCGGTGCTGCGGCGCTAACGCCGTATTTTTCCTCGAGCTGTTTGACTAAGTCGGCGAGTTCGAGAACGGTGAGTTTGTCGATATGTTCGATAATTTCGGCAACTGCCATGATTGATATCCTCTCTTATGAACCGGATTGCGCGAGTTTCTGCTCGCGAATTGCTTGAAGGGTGCGAACGAGGCCGCTTTGATTCCCCGAAAGAACGGCGACGAGGCCGCGTAACGGGCTTGCCAGCGAGCCGACCATTTTCGCGATGAGTTCGGCCTTGGGCGGGAGTTTTGCAAGCACTTCAACCTGCTTGGCGTCGACGAATTTCCCGTCGACGTAGGCAGCCTTCACCTCCAACGTCTTCACGTTGTCGGAGAATTCTTTCAGTGCTTTTGCCGGAGCGACGGGATCGAGGCCCGCGAAGACGACGCCGGTCGGACCGTGAAGGTACGATTCGAACATCGACGCGAGTTCGCCGTCGGCGGCAATTTTAAAGAGGGTGTTCTTGACGACTGCGTAGGTGCTGCCGTCGGGACGAAGCGCCGTGCGGAGCTTCGTGATTTCATCGACGGTAAGACCCTGGTAATTCGTGAGGAACACGCTCTGCGCACCGGCGAGCCGGTCGCGCAGCTCTCGTACCGAGGCTTCTTTGCGTGCGGTTGGCATAACGCTCTGCTTCCTGATGAGATAC
>JAJYRI010000052.1 GCA_021794175.1 bacterium | reverse complement strand
CGCTAGTGTCCTGAGCCGCAAGTCGCGCAACATGATCCGACGAGGGATTTTTCGGCGGGGCGAGGCGCGAAGAGGGAGCAATGCCGTAGCATTGTGACCGATGAGCAACGCTGCACCCGGCGGAAAAGACCCGGCGGGCATGTGGTGAGACTTGCGGCTCAGGACACTAGCCCGGACCGATGATCCATTTCGAGAACCACATGCGAGCGTGCCATTGATTCCAGGTGATCGGCGTCGCCGAGAGGATCGGGAAGAAGTAGACGAACCCGGCGATCACGAGCAAGACGTAGGCGCCGACGAGGCCGCGCGCGATGAACTTCTTGCTCTCCTCTTGTCGATCTCCCCATTGCCAGAGCCGCTGCAAAACGATGGCGTTGCAAATACAGACCAACGGGATATCGACGTAATAATGATATTCAAAGGCGATGCGCGGCGAGAGCGACCACGGCAGCCATTGCAGCAGGTAGTCGAGCACCAGGAGCGCGTAGCCTTTATGTCGCTCTCGCCAGGCAAGAACGCCGACGATAGGGATCGCCAATAACCCGAACCAGAGAATAAACGGATTGGGCATCGAGGTGATCTCGCGGACGCAACAACCGTTCGGATCGGCCGGGTTTCTCCGCAAATCCTTATAGTAATAAGCGACCGGAACCATATCGAGCGGCCACTCCCAAAATTTCGACGAGTAGGGATGCGTCGCTTTGAGGTGGTCGTGGTATTCGAACATCGTGTACTGTCGATAGACGACGTCGTTGAAATTATGAATTTCGTTGACCGATTTCGCATTCCGCGCGATGTCGGGCACCCAGGCCAACATGTAGACGGTCATGCTGATAAAAACGATCGAGAGGAGCGCGACGTCGAGACGGAAGCCGCGCGGATTCCCCCACAGTGCGATCCTCTTCTTCCAAAAACGTTGCGAGGCGACGAGAATCAACACCAGCCAACTCACGCCGAAGCCCATCACGCCGTACCATTTACTGGCGATCAGGCACCCCAAGGCAACGGTAAAGGCGATCAGCCAGAGCCCTGCGTGGCGCCCCTCTTCACGCTCTCCGGCATCGCTCTCGATACAATTATCGCGATAGGTGACCGCGCCGTCGGGTGACTCGTACCGCACGCTGCCGTCGCGGCGATATTCGAACGTCACGCCCGGCTCGAGTGCGGCGACGAGATTGCCGTTCCGTGCCGTCGTCTGCGAGCCGCGCACCGGCGTCTTGCTGCCCGGCTCGATGCGACCGCCGTCGAAGGTCGAAACGCGGACGCCGTCCGGGCCGATCAACGCATACGAACCATCCGGGAAACTGCGCTCGCGACGGCCGTCGCCGAAAATCTTCGGCAGCAGCATCAGGCGTGCGATCAGGTAGAGGCCGACGGCAACGTAGAGCGATATCAGAACCTCCGCGACGATCGTAACGGTTGGATTCGCCATCGGGTTGAGCTTGGTGAAGACCGCGCCGTAAAATAGTCCGAATAGCGAACCGATCGCCAGCGAGATCGCAATCGTCGTCGGGTAGATCCACCACGGGAGATCGACGTGCTGCCGTTCGTTGACTTGAGAGGCGATCCAGAAACGGTAAAACGCATAGACCGCCGCAACGGAAAAGACGATAACGATTCCTTCGGGCGTCGCGATACGCGACTGCACGTAGTGCATGCCGTCGAAGAGAAAGAGCGTGGTAGCGATCGTTGCGAAGAGCGTCGAGCGGGTAACGCGGCGCGCGAACGCATAGACGATCGGGATGACCAACGCTCCGAAAAGCACGTCCACGAAGCGCCAACCGTGTGCGTTATCTCCGCGCGGAAGGCCTCCGAAGAGCCAGGTCGATGCGGTAATAAGCAACTTCGTCAGCGGCGGATGCGTATTTTCGTAGATGCGAACGTTACGGAGATACTCTTCGGCCGCACGAGCGAAATAGATCTCGTCGAAGATTTTCTCGCCGGGCTTCCAATAATTGACGAAGGACAGCACGAAACTTGCAACCGTCAATGCAGCCGAGATGAGATAGTCGAGCGGCCATGCGAGTGCGGCTAGGCCGTTGCGGGGCGCGAACCACTTGCGCGGGCCCTGAGCGAACCATCCTTTGATTGCCTCGACCGAAGGATCGGCATCGCGTTTTCCGGGTTCGCTCTCACCTGCGATCGAGAGAAACCCGTAACTCAGCGCGAAGAACGTCAGCACCGCGATGAGCGAGAGCGGGTGCGTGACCGTCGGCCAGAGATTCATGGCGTTGACGCCGGGGGTATGGTTCGTAACGACGGTCAGGTAGGCGTATGCATATTTTAGGTTCACAAAGAGCACGATCGATAGGACGATCGCGCCCCAGATGTAGCGCCGGGCGACGCCGATCGCGGCGATACAAAAGAGCACGCCGTCGAAGCTATAGCGCTCGTGCATCCGCGTAGCGAGCATATAAAATGCCAGCAACGCGATCGCAGCACCCTCCAGAAGCGCGCCTTCGCTGCGTTCTTGGAGGTAGCGCCAGGTCGCCAGTGCCGTCGCGGCAACGACGAGGCCGATGCCCCACATCGCCTGCGGAATACCGAAGATCGTCGCGGAATCCGATTGCCAGAACGGCGCGGTGATCGTCCAGAGGTTCATCGCATTGGCGGAATTGACCGGGTAGACGCTCGCACCGAATTGATAGCGTTCGTAGAGCCACGTGAAAACCGAAAACGGATCGAACGCCGGATGAAACGGAAGCGCGACCAACCACGCCAGGCCGAGCCCGGCGAGCACGCCCGCGCCTGCGGCGCGAAGCCCCGCCGCACGCCGCGGCGTTCCAACGAACGCATAGGCGAGCAGCAGCGGCGCAAGTACGGCGGCCTGCGGCTTCACCAACAGCGAGAACGAGAACGCCGTCCATGCCAGCAGCGTCCAGCGCATCGTGCCGCTCTCATCGTCGCCGCTGCGGAGGATCGAATAGATCGCCAGCAGCGCAAAGAACGCGGCAACGGCATCCACCTGCCCCCAGACCGCGGAGATAAAAATCGTCGCCGGGTTGAGGACGTAGAGCGCGGCGGCAAGCAGACCGAATGCTTTCCCGGCAAAGCGCGACACGAGTGCGTAGAGCAACGCGCCGATAGCGAGGTCGGCAAGAATGCCGGGCACCTTCACCAGCAGGTCGAGCGTCGCATAATTCAGATCGTGCGCGGCGAAGAGATGCTGCCAAATCACGCCGATGATGCGCAGTATATAGAAATAGCCGGGCGGATAATCGGCGAAACCCGCGGTTCCATAGAACTGCGAGAGCGGATGCGATGCCAGGGTGATCGCCCACGACGCGAAGGCGGCAATATCGTTCGAGAAGCCGTTCTCACGGATAAAAAGGAGACGGATCGCGAGCCCAAGCGCGAGCAGGATATAGAGCAGCGGTCGAGCGATGGACTCGATCCGATCGCGGAATGCTGAAGGACTGATAGTCACGCGGTCGATGATCCTTTCCTAGCGAAGAGAATCGGCGGCGAAGCGATAGAGATCGTTATCGCCGAAACGTCGGAGTGTGTCGAGGCGTTGCGCGATGGCATGCTCGCATGCCGGCCGGGCAGCGAGTTCGTCGAGGGCGTTCCGAACTGCTTCTACCTCATCCCTGTCGAGGCTGCGGCCGCTTGCATACATCGTTGCAACGGTGCTGCGCGCCGGGCTCGCGGGCTGCGAGAGCGCCCAGACGATCGGGAAACTCCACTTGCGCCGCGCCAGGTCCCCGGCGACGCGTTTTCCGGTCTCCGCCTCATCGCCCCAAATTCCGAGAATATCGTCGCGAATTTGGAACGCCATGCCATACTCCCGACCGAAGCTGCGCGCGCGCTCGACCGTCGTCGCGTCGGCATCGGCACAGATCGCTCCAAGCGCCGACGCCGCGCCGAAGAGCGCCGAGGTCTTGCCGGCGATCATCTCGAGATATTCGTCGAACGCGACGGAAGGACGCGATTCGAATGCGAGATCGAGCGCTTGCCCGTCGCACATCTCGCGATGCGCCTCATGCAAAACGCGCACTGCATAGAGCGCGCGCGCAGCACCGAGATCCTTCTCGCTCCGCGCGAGGGAGAGAAAGCTGATCGCGCACATCGCATCACCGGCGTTGATCGCCTGCGGGATCCCGTAGCGAGCCCACAGGGTCGGGCGACCGTGACGGAGCTCGTCGCGATCTTCGATGTCATCGTGAACCAACGAGTAGTTATGAAGGATCTCGATTGCGACGGCGGCATCGAGCGTGCGTTTGAGATCGGCGCCGAGTTGGAACGCGAACCGGAAGAGCATTTGCGGGCGCAGCCGCTTTCCACGACGTGCCGGCCCGAATTCGCCGAAACCAAAGTGATAATCGATCGCTTCACGCAACAATGCGCAGGAATGATGCTCTCCGATCCGCTCCGGGAGCCGCCGTTCGAATGCGGCGAGCGCCTGCTCGAGCGTCGTCGCGCTCATGCAGCCTCCGCACGCAGGGCGCGAATCGCCGCCATTACGCGTTGCGCGAACGGCTCGATCTCCGAGCGCGCGAGCCCGTTTTCGCATGCGTCGCGGATCGGTTCGCCGTAGACGACGGTAACGGGCGCAAAACTCCGCGCCCGATCCGTGCCGACGATACAGGCGGGAACAACCGGCGCGCGTCCGAGCGACGCAAGCATCGAGACGCCCGATTGGATCGGTGCCTCGCCGGTGAGATTTCTCGTTCCCTCGGGAAAGATCGCAACAGCCTTCCCTTCGCGCAACACCTCGACCGAGCGGCGAATCGCGCTCATCGGATTTCCGCCCCGATCGACCGGATACGCACCGACCGCAGCGATCGCCGCGCCGAGAATGGGAACCGAGAACAGCTCGCGTTTTGCCATGTAATGAAGCATGCGCGGAAGATAGATCCCCAGTGCCGGAGGGTCGAGATACGAGATATGATTCGCCGCAACGATGAGCGGCCCGTGAAGCGGCACGCGCTCGACACCAATCGCGCGCACCCGCCACGGTAGCAGCGCAAGGCGACAGACCGCGCGGCCGAATCGATAGAAGCGCGTCATGCAGCGGCGCTCGCAAGCACGGCGATCTTCGAAACGACGTCGTCGATCCCGAGATCGCTCGAATCGATAACGTGTGCATCGGGGGGAATCTGCAGCGGCGAGTTCGCGCGCGACTCATCGAGCCGATCGCGCTCTTCCAACTCCGTATAGAGGGCGTGCGCGTCGATCGCCGTTCCGGAGCGCGCAAATTGCTCGCGCCGCCGCTGAACGCGCGCGCCGATACTCGCGGTCAGAAAAACCTTGACCTGGGCATCGGGCAGGACGACCGTACCGATATCGCGCCCGGCCATGATCACCGGGCCAAGCTCGGCGATCCGGCGCTGCTTGGCAACCATACGCTCGCGAACTTTCGGATGCGCGGCGATGGTCGAGACGACGACGCTGGCGGCATTTGCTTGCAGGTCGGCTTCGGCGAGCGCCTCGCCGCCGGCGAGCACCGCGAAGCCCATCGGCGAAAGCGGATCGAGACGGACGTCGATGGGGCGCACCTCGAGCAACCGCAAAAGCGCCGGCTCGTTATCGGCATCGACCCGCTCGCGCAGGGAGAGCACGGCGAGCGCACGGTACATCGCGCCGGTGTCGAGGTAGAGCAACGAGAGGCGTTCGGCAAGGCGACGGGCGACCGTCGTTTTCCCGGAGCCTGCGGGCCCATCGATAGCGATCTGGAGGTGGGGAGGAGTCACAGCGGCCGGGGGTTCGCCCGGCCAATCCTTCGCCCCCGCCAATCGATCGCACCGTGCAATCCCAGATTCAGCGCCCAGAGGCCGAGCGCGAGCGCAAAAGGCGACGCCGGCGGTTGCGGCATACCCGGCGGCCGCTCGACCGCAGCCACGGCGGAGCTCCAAGCGATACGCGGTGCGAGCGCGCCGAGCGTCACCAGGAGTGCGCCGATCCTGTCGACGCCGGTGCCGTCGGCAGCAACGCGAACCCACATGAAGATCGCCGCGAACGGCAGCAGCGCGACCGCAAGCGAAGAGAGCGCGTACAACAGGCTTCCGAGAATGCCGACCTCACCGAGCAACGAGCGCCCCAACCCGTCGAGGCTCGCTCGCAGCCCCGCGTATCCCTCGACGACGGCGATATCGCGCGCGTCGACGCAGGCGACCCGCGCTCCGCTTCGCTTGAGCGCGCGCGCCAGTGCGATATCTTCGACGAGCGCATCGATCGCAGCATGCCCGCCGCTGCGCGCGTACGCCTCGCGCTCGACCAAAAACCATTGCCCGTTCCCGGCGGAAAATCGCGGATCGGTGCCGCGCGCGGCGCGCATCGGGAATGCTTCGAGGAGGAGCATGCGCGCGAGCGGCGCGCAACCCGCCGCGGCAAGATCGTGCACGCGTACGCGCGGGAAACCCGTGACCGCGGCGACGCCAAGCACATTCCCTGCGTTCACCGTCGCCCCGAGTGCCCCCGGAAGTGCTCGCACGTCGGCATCGGCAAAGAGCGCGAACGGCGCTTCAATCGGCGCGGCGGCGACCGCCGCCGCGAGTGCCCGCGCTTTCGGCGATGCCTGCATCGGCGCATCGGCGGGAACGGAATAGACGCGCACGCGCGAATCCTCGCGAGCGATCCGATCGAGGATCGCACGCGTCTCGTCGGACGACCCGTCGTCGACGACGATCGCGCGACGAAGCTCCGGTTGCGCGAGAACACTCTCGATGCACGGTCGTGCGTTCTTCTCTTCGTCGCGCATCGCGATGTAGAGATCGACGCTGCCGGGCGCGCCCGCCTGCGGGGCGAGCCGAACAAACACCTGCCTGTTGAGCAGCGTCATCGCCGCACCGCTGAAGGCAATGGCGACGGCAATTCCGAGCAGCCACCACAGCGTCGGCGTCATCGTTTGCTGCGAAGCGGCGCGATGCAGGCGGCAACGATTGCATCGATACCCGCGTTCCCGCGCGCGATCTCGCGATAACGTCCATCGACGCGTTGCGCGCGCAGATCTTCGTCGATCGACGCCAGCAACGCAGTGACGCGCGCCTGCGTCTGCGCTTGCAACGAGCGCGCATGGGGATCGCAGGGCGCGCCGAGCGCCGCAATCGCCGTCGGGCGTTGCTCGCCGAGAAACACATAGCGCATCGCCACCGGCAGCACCGGCACCTCGGCGGCACGCGCAGCGTGAACGAATCCCGAGGTGAACGCAGGTTCGCAGAGGGCCGGGCGCAGCACGCCGTCCGGGAAGATCCAAACTCCCGCGCCGTCGCGGGCGCAAGCTGCACCGTAGCGAATCGCCGGATAGGCGGCACGCACGCTGCTCGCATCGACGGAGAACGCACCGCCGAAGCGAAAGAACGGAAAGCGACGCAACTGCTCGTCATCCATCATCACGTTTATCGGGCGCTCCGGTGCAAAGCTTCGATGGATCGTCAGCGCGAGAAATCCGTCCCACCACGAGTGGTGATTCGCTGCAGCGACGTATCCTGCGGTTGGAAAATCGCCCTCGCTGCGCACGAGCACGCGCGCGAAACTCCGACGCATCAGCCACTGTAGGTAGCGGCCGAACGCGATTTCGAAGCCGGCGATACGGTGCGCCCGCTGCCAACTCATCGCTGCAAAAGATGCTCCGCTGCGAGCCGCCCCGAGATGACGACCATCGGGACTCCGGATCCCGGGCGCGTGCCGCTCCCGGCAAACGCGAGCCCCGGAAACCGCCGGTCGACCATCGGCGGGCGAAACGGCCCCATCTGATCGAGCGTATGGTCGGGGCCGAACGCCGCGCCGTGCATCAGCCCGAGTTCGCTCGCCCACTCCGCAGGGCCGCGCGTGCGCTCGACCTCGATAAACTCTCGCAGTTCGCCGACTTCGCGTTCCAGACGTGCGAAGATGCGCTTTCGAAACGCATCGAGCTCCGCGCCGGGTAACGCGGCGAGATTCGGCACCGGCGCAAGCACGAGCAGCGCGCTCCCATCGACGGGAGCCGCGCTGGCGTCGCGTGCGACCGGATTGTAGACGTAGAGAAGCGGGTCGTCGGGAAGATTCCCGCCGTCGAGTTGGGCGTACGCACGCCACGGATCCTCGGGAAGCAAAACCGTGTGGTAGGGAAGATCGACGTGCCGCCGCACGCCGAGATAGAGGCAGAGCGCGCTGTGACCGTACCGCATCGCCCGGAAGCGCGGCGGTTGCGCCCCCAAGAGGGCAAGCGACGGCTCGCGATCTGCAGCGACGACGATTGCATCGGCTTCGTAGATTTTCTCCGCAGTCGAAGCTCGCCAGGCTCCGCCGCTCGTGCGCTCGATTCGTTCGACGCGTTTTCCATACGAGAAGCCAACCCCTAAAGATCGCCCCGCCTCGACGAATGCATCGACGATACTCGCCATGCCGCCCGGCGCGAACCACACGCCATCGACCGCTTCCACAACGGGAAGCAAGGCATACATCGCGGGCGCTCGTAACGGCGAAGTGCCGAGATAGAGCGATTGGAAGGTCAACGCTTCGACGAGTCGGGGCGCGTGGAAAAATCGCTCGGTGAAACGCCGCAACGGAGCGGCGATCCACGGGCGCATCCGGCCGGGGCGCGCGATCGTCGCTGCAAAAGCGAGCAGCGAACGATCGCGTTCGAGAACCTGCGCGCGCGCATCGAGATAGGCGCCGTGGACGCGCGCCAAGTAATCGAGGGCTCGGGGCGTGACGCCGGGCTCCATACGCTCGAACTCCGCGAGCGATAACGCGATATCGGAGTGCATCGCAAAACGCTCTCCGCCGGGCCAGCACACTTCGTACCCCGGCTCCAAGCGCATCAATTCCAACGCCGCGAATCGCTCGCTTCCCAGTGCTTGCTCCAGCACGTCGATCATCACGACGAGCGTCGGCCCAAGATCGAAGCGATACTCACCGCTGCTCCATGCCTGCGCGCGCCCGCCGGGGCGATCAGCGGCCTCGAGCACCTCGACCGCGACGCCGGCGCGCGCCAGGTGCAGGGCCGCGCTCAAACCGGCGAAGCCCGCCCCGACGACCAAGGCGGACTTCATGCCGAGCGCTCCGAACCGCGGGCCATGCCGATTCTCGAAAGCCTCCACGTCGTCGCCGGCGTTCTCTGGCTTGGGAACTTCGTCGTCACCGGGATCTGGGCCACGCGCGCCTTCCGTTCCGGCGACGCGCGCCTGCGGCGCTTCGCCGTCCGCGAGATTCTCTTCACGGATATACTCTTTACCCTCATATTCGGAACCGCGGTCATTACCAGCGGGCTTGCGTTGGCCTCCCACCTCAATATCGACCCCTGGCGGACCCTCTGGACGCGCGACGCGCTCGCCATCGCCATCGGCAGCGGAGCCGTCTGGCTCGCCGTGCTCGTACCGCTCGAGATCCGGATGGAGCGCCGCGCCCGCGCGGGCGACGACGCCGCGCTCGCGCGCCCCTTTCTAGCGTGGAGTATCGTCGGTTGGGCGGTCACGCTCGCGCTCTTCTCCATTATCTATTTCATGCTCTCGAAACCAGTGTAAGCGCGCGCCCAACAACGAACCGCCCGGCCGATCTTCGCCGGGGTGCCGACGACCGCCCGACCGGCGCGCGGATCGAATGCGCGCCGCTCCACGACGTCGACGATTCCACCATAAATGTCCGCGGTAGCCAGCAATGCCCACCGCGAACCGTCATTCGGCACGCGTGCGGCGAGCACGAACGCTTCGCGATACCGACTTCGCGCTTGCTGCGCGATTTCGCGCATTACCTCGCGACGCCCGAGCCGCTCGACCTCGCGTTGCGGGAGATAGTAGCGCCCGCTGCGCTCGTCCTCGGCGACGTCGCGGAGAATATTCGTATACTGCATCGCGATCCCGAGACGCTCGCCGCGCGCGAGCGAATCGTCGTCGCTCGCACCGAGAATCGCCATCGAACAACGGCCGACGGTGCCCGCAACGGCCCGCGAATAGCTCTCCAATTCAGCGAACGTCGCGATCGGCCGCGGCTCGAGATCGCTTTCGCAGCCGGCGATCAAGGCCAGAATGTCGTCGAGGGCGATAGGAAAGCGCGCGAGCGCTCGCGCGACCGCAGCGGCCCACGGCACCCCGCTCGAAGGCTCTCCGCGCGCGACGCCGGCGAGCGCGTCGCGCAGTTCGGCGAAGCCGGCACGCCGTTCTTCAAGCGTCGGCCCCGGTTCGTCGGCGAGATCGTCGGCACTTCGGAAGAGGCCGTATAACGCCTCGACCGCTTCGCGCTTCGCACGCGGAAGAACGCGCGTGCTGAAATAAAAGCTTTTCGCATGCGCGCGCATTACCTGCGCGCACCAGCGAGCCGAGCGCGCGAGATCCTCCGATTCGTTCACGTCGATGGCTCTTTGCGCGAAGCTCACCCAAGCTCCTCGCAGATCCGTTCGACGCTCTGCACGGCACCGAGCGTCACGAGCGGGAGCCCCGTCGCCGGGCGCGTCGACGCTCCGACGAAGTAGCAATTTTTTAGGGTCGCATGCCGATTATCCGGGCGCATCGGACCGATCTGCAGAATATCGTGCGACAGGCCGAACGCCGACCCGAAATTCAGCGAGAGCTCGTTTTGAAACTCCAGCGGCGTCCGCGAACGCACCCAACGAATACGCGACCGCAGGCCGGGTAAGCGTCGTTCCTCGACGATCCGCAGCGCTCGATCGACGATCGCGTCGCGCTCGCCCGCCCAGTCGACGACGCCGAGCAGCGACGGAGCGGGGACCAAGAGGTAGAGCGCTTCTTTCCCCGGCGGAGCCATCGTTGGGTCGGTGGCGCCGGGAGCACAGAGATAGATCGCCGGGTCTTCGGGAATCCGCCCGCGTCGAAAAATATCGTCGCAGGTCGCGCGGAGATCGGCAGGCATAAGAAATTCATGATGGAGCAGATCGTCGTATCGCTCCTCGAGCGCTGCGTACACGAGCAACGCCGACGGGGTATGGCGCATGCGTAACGATCGATGCTGCGGTTCGCCGAGCAAACGATCGTAGGCATACGGGAGATCGGCGTTGAGTACCACGGCGTCGCATGCAACGCGCTCGCCATCGGCCGTGCGCACTGCGACGACGCTCCCGCCGTTGCGTTCCACTGCGGCAATCTCCGTCGCGTATCGTATCTGCGCCCCGTTGCCGCGCGCTGCACGGTCGAGCGCGCGCGGAAGCGCCCCGATCCCTCCCTGCGGAAAGAAAATGCCTTCACCGAGTTCGGTGAACAGGAGCAACCGATAGAGCAGCGGAGCATCGAACGGCGACATCCCGAGATACATCGACTGAAAGGAGAGCGCACCCGCGACGCGCGGATCGCCGAAACTGCGCTCTGCCTGCGCGCCCAACCGACGGAAGGCACCGGTAGCGAAGAGCGCCGCGACTCGTTCTTTCGATAGAAAGTGCCGAAACGAGCGAATGCGTTCGCCGACGAAGAGGCGCCGCGAGCGCTGATAAGCGTCGGCTGCATCGGCGAGATAGCGCAGAAAGCCGCGGCTCGATCCCGGCGCAAAACGTTCGAGCGATCGCATCGTCTCCGAGAGCAGCGGAGAGATCTCCAGCGTTCTGCCGTCGGCGTAATTCAGCCGATAGTTCGGGCGCAGGCGTTGCATCGGCACTTCTCGGTCGAAGTCACCGCCCCAAAGTGCAAAGGTCTCGCGATAGACGTCAGGCATGAACAACAACGTCGGGCCGAGATCGAAGGTAAAGCCCTCCTCGGTCATCGAGGCGGCACGCCCACCCGGGACGCTCTGCTGTTCGAAAAGGCTCACCCGATAGCCGCGATGCGCCAGAAGCGCCGCTGCGGTCAACCCGGCGACCCCGGCCCCGACGATAACGATATGTCTCGGCGACGCTGCGTTCATTCCGCACGAGGTAACCCGCGCGCCGCGCCTGCGGTTGCCCGGCGCACGGGACGCTCGGCTCGCGCGCGCGAAGAGAGCCCGACGATGGCCAAAACGCGAGCGGTCTTTTTCTGCAACGCCTGCGGATTTGAGTCCGCGCGCTGGCTCGGGCGTTGCCCGCAGTGCTCGGCTTGGAATACCTTCGAAGAACGACCGCGCGAGGCGTCGCGCCCGTTACGCAACGTGCGCGGTTCGGCGACGGTGCCGATTCCGCTGCACGAAGTCGAGAGCGCGCACCACGATCGCATTACCACCGGCCTACCGGAGTTCGACGTCGTCCTCGGCGGCGGTATCGTTCCCGGCAGCGTCACGCTCGTCGGCGGCCCGCCGGGTGCGGGAAAATCGACGCTCCTGCTGCAGATCGCCGCGCGCCTGCAACGCGGCGGCCCCGTTCTCTACATCTGCGGCGAAGAGTCGGCGGCGCAGGTAAAATTACGGGCCGCACGATTGAAGATCGATTCGCCGCTGCTGCTCTTCCCCGAGACCGATCTCCACGCCGTACTCGATGCCGCCGAGCGGATCGCGCCGCGCGCGATGATCGTCGACTCGATCCAAACGGTGCGTCTGCCCGAGAGCGAGAGCTACGCCGGGAGTGTCGGCCAGGTGCGCGACTGCACGCAAGCGCTCGTCGAGTACGCGAAGCGAACCGGCTGCGCGACCTTTATCGTCGGCCACGTTACCAAAGACGGGAGCATCGCCGGCCCGCGCCTGCTCGAACATCTCGTCGATACCGTCCTCTACTTTGAGGGCGATATCCAGGGCGACTATCGCATCCTCCGCGCCTATAAAAATCGTTTCGGTTCGATCGACGAGATCTGCGTCTTCTCCATGCACGACGACGGGCTCCACGATGTCTCGAACCCCTCGGAGATCTTTCTCGCCGGGCGCGGGGCGCGACCGAGCGGCAGTTGCGTCGTCGCATCGATTCTCGGGTCGCGGCCGGTGCTCGTCGAGGTGCAGGCGCTCGTCGGCGAGAGCAGTTTCGGAACGCCGCGTCGGCTGGCGAACAATCTCGACCCGGCGCGCCTCGCGATGATCATTGCGGTCCTCGAGCGACGCCTCGGCATGCTGCTGGGCTCGCACGACGTCTATGCATCGGTCGCCGGCGGTCTGCGCGTCAGCGAACCGGCAGCCGATCTCGGCATCGCGCTCGCGATCGCATCCTCATTACGGGATCGACCGATCGCATCGGAGATCGTCGCTTACGGCGAACTCGGCCTCTCCGGCGAGATACGCGCGGTGAACGCGGCATCGCGGCGCGCTGCCGAAGCGAAACGGCTCGGATACGGTATGCATATCAGCGCCGAGCGTTTCCCCGATATCGGCAGTGCAATCGCCGAGGTGCTGGGATAGTAGCGCGTGCATCTCTTCGAACTCGTTCCGAATCTCTCCGAGGGGCGTAACGCCGAGACTCTTCGCGAAGCCGTCGACGCCGTCGAAGCGACCGGAGCACGCGTTCTCGACCGCAGTTCCGATGCGGCCCATCATCGCAGCGTCTTGACGATCGTCGGCGATGCAACGACGCTCCTCGAAGCAGCGCTTGCACTCGCACGCGTCGCCCGCGAACGGATCGACCTGCGCCGACATAGCGGCCTCCACCCGCGCATCGGCGCGCTCGACGTGCTGCCCTTCGTTCCGCTGAGCGACACGCCGATGGCCGAAGCCGTCGCGCTCGCGCGCAAAGCGGCGCGAGCGATTTGGGAACGCGAAGGGATTCCGAGTTTCCTCTACGGCGAAGCGGCCTTGATTCCGGAGCGTCGATTGCTTGCAAATGCGCGGCGCGACGGCTTCGAAGGGCTCCCGGCACGCTTCGCCCGCAACGACCGCCCCGATCTCGGCGATATCGCGGCGCATCCGAGCGCCGGCGCGATCGCAGTCGGCGCGCGCGATATTCTCGTCGCCTGGAACATCGAGCTCGAAAGCGAGGATCTCGCGGCCGGAAAGGCGATCGCCGCCGAGTTGCGCGAACGCAACGGCGGTCTCCCGGGAATTCGCGCGCTGGCGTTTCGGCTCGACGACGGGCGCGTCCAACTTTCGTTTAATATCACGCAATATCGCGCGACTTCGCCGCTACGCTTACGGCAAAGCGCCGCAGCGGCGGCGGCAAAGCGCGGCATCGCGCTCGGGAACGGCGAACTGATCGGATTGCTTCCGCGCGCCGCGCTCG
>JAJYRI010000006.1 GCA_021794175.1 bacterium | reverse complement strand
TCTCGATGCCGCGATCGCCGCGCACCCCGATCTTTCGATCGATCCGTACGCGGCGTCGGAGCGGATTCTCGAGGAGTTTTAGTATCCCGCGGCGGTGGAATCGCCGAACGCGATCACCGGACAGTTGACGAAAAATCCGGCTGGCTTCGGTGAGAGCGCGGCGAAAGCGCCGTACGAGGTAATGCGCTTCTTTTGCGCGGCACCGACGACTTGCACGCCCCAGAGCGGGGAGTACGCGTTGTTCGTATAGAGGTGCGCGACGTCGGGAACGAGCGAGAGAATATTGAACGGCGCGCTCAACTGCGCGGCGTTGGCGAGCGTCGCATCGGCGCGCAACGGCGTGTGCAGCGTGAGATATTTGAGCCCTTGCCCGTCGGCCGCACCGGTCGGGCCGTCGGCGACCACGCCGATCGGGATCGTTGCTGCAGCCTGTGCCTTTGCGAGTCGGGGAACGTAGGTCGCACGTTCGACCGTCGCCGCCACCGGGTTCGATGCATCCGGGCTGATATAATAGATCGGTTTGCCGTTAAAGAAACCGCGTGCCAGCGTCAGCGTCACGGTCATCTTTTTCGTATCGATTGCGAGGACGCGATCTTCGGTGTTGCGATGGTGGAGCACGTCGAAGGGGCCGTTGCCGGTCGCGAGGATCGGGGCGTTGAGGATGCCCGGTTCGCCCTTCACGCGGACGAACGGCGAGTACGCTGCATCGGCGATGCCGCCCGGCTTCGCGACGCTCGGTGGAAAGCCGGCCGCCGACGGCACGAAAACGCGTCTCGGTGCAAAGTTCGGAGCTCCGGAAAAGACGAGTCGTCCGCCGACGCGCCGAGCGCTCTGGGTCGCCGCAGTGCCGATCGCGGCGAGGCTCGGCGAGTAGATAACGTGCAGGCGGCGTGCGGTCGCCGCATTCGAGGCATCGGTGACGATATACCAGACCGTTTTCCCGTGGGCGCTCCCGCGATAGAGCGGCAGGACGGCGGTATGGTTCGTGGTGTTCACGGAGATCGTGCTGGGGAGAATCTTCTCGCTGGCGGCCCGTGCGTGGGCACCGAGCGAGAGGCTAAAAAGTGCGGCCGCGAGGGCGGCGATGAGGTATTTCATGGTTCTCCTAACGCGCAATCTAGGCGCCCCGGATTCCCTCGTTCCCGGAGGAGCCCCTCGCTTTAGGAAACCGGGGGCCGTATAGCGAAACGGGGGAGGTCATGGCTAAGATGATGGATCGCCCGACCGGCGGCGGGCAGCCCACGCCGGAATTTGAAGCGCAACAGGCCGCCTGGGAGGCGGCATCGGCGAAGGGGCGCCCGCGAAGCGGGCCTGGATCCGGCGCGACCGATCGCACGCTCTCGGATATCCCGCTGAAGACCTGTTACGGCCCCGCCGATACCGCCGGGCTCGATCTCGCCCGCGATCTCGCGTGGCCTGGGCAATACCCGTATACGCGCGGCATTCACCCCAACGGCTTCCGCGACCGACTCTGGACCATGCGGCAATTCGCCGGTTTCGGTACGGCGCGGCAGACGAACGAACGATATCACTTTCTGCTCGCGCAGGGGCAGATGGGGCTCTCGGTTGCCTTCGATATGCCGACGCTGATGGGCTACGATTCCGACGCACCGCACGCCCGCGGCGAGGTCGGCAAATGCGGCGTCGCGATCGATTCGCTCGCCGATATGGAGGTGCTCTTCGACGGCATCGACATGGGCAAGATCACGACTTCGATGACGATTAACGGGCCGGCTGCAATCGCGGTCGCACAATATATCGCCGCTGCGGAGAAAAAAGGCATTCCGCGCGCGATGCTCGGCGGAACGATTCAGGCCGACATTCTGAAAGAATATATCGCGCAGAAGGAATGGATATTCCCGCCGCGCCCGCACATGCGCGTCATCGTTGATATGATTCAATTCTGTACCGAGCAGATGCCGAAATGGAATACGATCTCCATCTCCGGTTACCATATCCGCGAAGCGGGTTCGACCGCAGCACAGGAATTGGCGTTTACGCTCGCCGACGGATTCGCGTATGTCGAAGCGTGCATGAAGGCCGGCATGGATGTCGATTCGTTCGCTCCGCGGCTTTCGTACTTCTTTAACGCGCACATCGATTTCTTCGAAGAGATCGCGAAATTCCGCGCCGCGCGGCGCATCTACGCTCGGCGCATGCGCGAGAAATACGGCGCGAAAGATCCGAAATCGTGGCAGCTCCGCTTCCACACGCAGACGGCCGGTTGCAGCGCGACGGCGCAGCAACCCGAGAACAATATCGTCCGCGTCGCCTACGAGGCGCTCTCGGCGGTTCTCGGCGGCACCCAATCGCTGCACACGAACTCGATGGACGAAGTGCTCGCCCTGCCGACGGAGAAGTCGGTGGAGATCGCATTACGCACGCAGCAGGTTCTCGCGTATGAGACCAACGTTACCAACGTCGTCGATCCGCTCGGCGGGTCGTATTTCGTCGAAGCGCTGACCGATGAGATGGAGAGACAAGCCGAGGCTTACTTCGCCCAGATCGAAGAGTTCGGCGGCGTCATCGAAGCGATCGAGGCCGGGTTCTTCCAGAAAGAGATCGCCGATGCGAGCTATCGCTATCAGCGCTCGGTCGAGAATAAAGATCGCGTGATCGTCGGCGTCAACCATTTCACGCGCGACGAAGAGCGCGGCGACATGGATCTCCTGAAGATCACCGAGGAGACCGAGCGCGAACAGGCAGCGTCGGTGCGCGCGGTGCGCGAATCGCGCGACAACGCCGCGGTCGCCAGGACGCTCGAGCGCCTCAAGGCGGCCTGCGCCGACCCGAAGGACAACCTCATGCCCCACCTGATCGATTGCGTCAATGCCTATTGCACCGAGGGCGAGATCGTCGATACCATGGTCTCGGTGTACGGCCGCTATACCGAACGGTCGGTCTTCTAATGCCGCTTACGGCGCTCAACGAACTCGAGCGGCATCGTATCCGCAAGACGTTGATTCGCGTGCGCGAGTTACTCGAACAAGCTGCGGCGCTCGCGCGCAGACGGAGGAAACAATAACGATGGATCGACCCCTACGCATCGTCGTGGCCAAGGCCGGGCTCGACGGTCACGATCGCGGCGCGAAAGTGATCGCGCGCGCGCTGCGCGACGCCGGCATGGAGGTGATTTACACGGGGCTCTTTCAGACGCCCGAGCAGATCGTTCAGACCGCGATCCAAGAAGATGCCGACGGCATCGGGCTCTCGATTCTCTCCGGCGCGCATATGACGCTGTTCCCGTTGATTCTCGATCAGCTCAAGGCCCAGAACGCCGAAGACATCGTCTTTTTCGGCGGCGGCACGATTCCGCCCGAAGATGCCGAGGCGTTGCGCGAACGCGGCGTACAAGCGGTTTTCACGCCGGGTGCGCCGCTGCAAGAGATCGTCGATTTCGTCAACGATGCTTGCGGTAAGCGCCGCGCGCTGGTCGGCTAGCCTGCCGCTTTCGATTTCATTCGATTCGTTGCTGCTGAAGAGGAATACGTGAAGGTACGAACGCGTGTCGCGCCGTCGCCGACCGGCGACCCGCATGTGGGCACGGCTTACGTCGCGCTGGTCAATTATGCTTTTGCCAAGCGGCACGGCGGAGATTTTTTGTTGCGCGTCGAGGACACCGACCGCGCGCGAAGCACGCCCGAGAGCGAACGCGCGATCCTGCAGTCGCTGCGGTGGCTCGGGATCGATTGGGACGAAGGCCCCGATAAGGGCGGTCCGCACGGGCCCTATCGTCAGAGCGAGCGTGCCGCGATCTACCGCGAACACGTCGAGCGTCTCCTCGCCGAAGGGCATGCGTTTCCGTGCTTCTGCACTCCCGCGCGATTGGACGATCTCCGCGTCGCGCAGCGCGCGGCGGGGCAGCCGTCGCGCTACGACGGTCTCTGTCGCGGCCTCACACCCGATGAAGTCGCTCGCCGGAAAGCGGCGGGCGAGCCGTTCGTCGTGCGTTTGGTGGTGCCGTCGGAGGGCGTTTGCGTGGTCGACGACGCGCGGCGCGGACCCATCGAAATCGCCTGGAATGACGTCGACATGCAAGTTCTGATGAAATCGGACGGCCTCCCCACCTACCATCTCGCAAACGTCGTCGACGATCATTTGATGGAGATTACCCACGTCATTCGCGGTGAAGAATGGGTGAGCAGCGCGCCGAAGCATCTGTTGCTCTATTCCTATTTCGGATGGACGCCGCCGGCCATCGTACACCTGCCGCTGCTGCGAAATCCGGATAAGAGCAAGCTCTCGAAGCGAAAAAATCCAACGAGCATTTTGTTTTACGAACGCATGGGATATCTCCCCGAAGCGGTGCTCAATTTTCTTGCGTTGCTTGCCGCGGGCGCGGTGGAGGGCGAAGAGCTCTTCACGCTCGATGCATTCGTCGAACATTTCTCGCTCGACCGCATTTCGTTGGGCGGACCGGTCTTCGACGTACCGAAGCTCGATTGGCTCAACGGGCGCTATCTGCGCGAACGGCTCGACACGGAGCGTTTTACCGAGCGCGTCGGCGCGTGGGGATTCTCTCCGGAGCGGATCGCGCGCATCGCCGCGCTCGCTCAGCCGCGCATCGAGCGCCTCTCCGATATGGGCAACCTGCTCGCGTTTTTCTTTGCCGGCCGGCTTTCGTACGATGCGGCGCTGTTCGTTTCCGGAAAAATCGATGCCGCGACGGTTCGCAAGGCGTTGGCAGTGATGCAACGTGAGCTCGAGCTTTTGCGGACGTGGGAGAGCGCCGGTATCGACGCGCTCTTTCGGCGCGTCGCCCAGGCGATGGAATTAAAGGTGCGCGACCTCACGCGCCCATTCTACGTCGCGGTGACGGGAAGCCCGACTTCCGTGCCGCTCTACGACGCGATGGAGATTCTCGGGCGCGATATCGTGCGCGAGCGCTTGCGGCACGCATTAGAGATGCTCGGCGCACCGTCGAAACGCGAGCAAGAGGAATGGAAGCATATCGGAGCTGCAACCGCGGAGATCTCGGCGTGAACGCACGAGCGATCCTTCTTGCAGCGGGGAAGGGTACGCGCATGAAGAGCGCGCGGCCGAAGGTTCTGCATGAGTTGTGCGGACGGCCGATGCTCTGGTTTGCGATCGCGGCGCTTCGCGACGCGGGCATCGAAGAGATCGTCGTAGTGACGAACGAGGATCTCGACCCGCACGTGCGAGCGATGAACGTTCGCACCGTGATTCAAAGCGAGCAACTCGGCACCGGACACGCCGTCCAGGTCGCGTTGGCGGCGATGGAGCCGCGGCCGGAGGCTTGCGTACTCGTTACCAACGGCGATATGCCGCTCGTGCGCGCCGAAACGCTCGCTGCCGTTCTCGCCGCCGGTAATGAAGGCGAGGCGTCGCTCGTGACCGCAAGGATGCCGCTGCCGTCGAATTTCGGTCGGATTCTCCGTTCGGGAAATCGTGTCGCGCGCATCGTCGAAGTGCGCGATGCAAGCGCGAGCGAGCGTGCCATTGAAGAGATGAACGCGGGTATATACGCGTTTCCGGAAGGGCGCCTTCGCGAGGCGATCTCGCGTTTGCGGAACGAAAATGCGCAGGGTGAGTACTACTTGACCGATGCGATCGCGTCCTTTGCCGATTCGGGGTGCGCCGCCGTCCCGCTCATCGCCGAGGATTTCGAAGAGGTACTCGGCGTGAACGATCGCAGCGAGCTGGCGCGCGCGCGTGCGGCGTTGAACGACCGTCTCTGTCGGCAGCACATGCTCGCAGGAGTCACGATTATCGACCCGAGGACGACCTACCTCGAGCCCGAGCTGAGCATCGGAGCGGATACCGTCATCTATCCGGGGACCACGATCTCGATGCTATCGAGCATCGGCGCCCGTTGTACGATCGGGCCGCACGCGAGAATCTCGGCGGCACGTATCGGCGACGATGTGAGCGTTCGCGAGAGTGTCGTCGTCGAAAGCGAGATCGGTAGCGGCTCGACGGTCGGTCCGTTCGCGCACGTGCGCGGGCACGCCGTTCTCGTCGGCGAGAATCGCGTCGGAAACTTCGTCGAAATTAAAACTTCGCGCTACGAGCGCGGGGCGAAATCCGCACATCTCTCCTATATCGGGGATGCGGAGATCGGAGAAGAGAGCAATATCGGGGCCGGAACGATTACCTGCAATTACGATGGGAAAGCCAAGCATCGCACGACGATCGGCAAGCGGGTCTCGATCGGCTCGAACACCTCGATCGTTGCCCCGCGCACGATCGGCGACGATGCGCTGACCGGCGCGGGGTCGGTGGTGACGAAGGATGTGCCGCCCGGCGAACGCGTTGCCGGTAATCCGGCGCGATCGCTTCGGGAACGACCGAACGGCGGTTAATCCGCGGCGAGTTCCGAGCCGAGCTGAGAAACCGCGCAGCGAACCCGGGCCGATACTTTCGTCAATCCCCCGAGACGATTTCCCGGCCGATCCTGGAAAGAGCGGAGAGCGTCCGTGCGAGGTCTTCCTCGGTCGTGCGATGGTTGACGAAACAGGCGCGGAGCGCTCGTTTCCCGCCGATGCTCGTCGAGGAGAGCACGGCAACCCCGCTCTCCTGTATGCGAATCACGAGCTCGTCGTTTAAAGCATCGAGCGCGGATTCATCGAGTCCGGCAGGACGATAGCGAAAGCAGACGACGTTTAATTGCACCGGGGCGAGCAGTTCGAAGCAAGAATCCGCATCGATCTCCGCGCCGAGCGCGCGTGCCTGCTCGACGTTGCGTTCGATTGCAGCGGCTATACGATCGGTTCCCTGTTCTTTCAGCGTAAACCAGACCTTGAGTGCGCGAAAAGAACGGGAAAGTTCGGGGGTATAATCGGTGAACCAGGGGGTTGCACTCGCAAGCCCACGCGTCATTCGCGTTAAATACGGACCCTCGGAGGCGAAGGTTGCCCGATGGGCTTCGCCGTCGCGAACGAGAACGCAGCCGACGTCGTACGGCGCGTGCGCCCATTTGTGAAAATCGAAGGCGATCGAATCGGCGCGTTCGATGCCGCGCAGCCTTCCGCGAAGGCTCTCGGAAAGAATCGCGAGCGCGCCGAATGCGCCGTCGACATGAAGGTGGCAGCCCTCGTCGCGTGCGATCGAAGCGAGCTCGTCGAGCGGATCGATCGCACCGACATCGACCGTGCCGGCGTTGGCGACGATCAGGAATGGGCGAGCACCCGCCGCGCGATCCTCGGCGATCGCCGCTCGAAGCGCCACGGTGTCGATTCTTTGGTGCGTGTCGGTGGGAAGAATGCGGAGCGCCTCGCTGCCGATTCCGGCGATCTCGAAGGCCCGGCGAACGCAACCGTGGGTCGCGGCCGATGCATACCCGGTGATGCGTGCACGTTGCGGATCGATGCCGCGTTCGCGTACCTCACCGCCCAAAGCACGCGTTCGCGCGACCAGAACGCCGATGAGATTTGCCTCGGATGCGCCGGTCGTGAGCACGCCCGATGCTTCAGGCGGGAAGGCGAAGAGATCGCGCGACCACGCGACGACCTGACGCTCGACGTAAACCGCGCCGTGGTTGCGTCCGCCGACGTTGGCGTTCATCGTTGCGGCGAGCATTTCTGCGATCGCTCCGCTCGGCGTTCCGGTGCCCTGCACCCAGCCGAAAAATCGCGGATGAATATTCCCACCGGTGTACGGGAGAATGTTCTCTACGAATGTTCGATACACATCGGAAAAGTCGCTCGGCGCGCGCGGAAGCGGCTCGCGCAGCCGCTCCTTCGCGCTATCGGGCATCTCCTGCCACGCGGGACGTTCGCGGACATCGCGGAGAAAATCGACGGCATCGTCGAGCGCGCGATGGGCCGCCGCGCGAAACGCCTCCCAATCACGCGGGTCGAGCATGTTGCCGTTCGATTAAACGCTCGAATGCGCGAAATATTTTTGGAACGTGCTCGTATTTATAGCCGAAAAGCTCGCGATCGTCGGTGAGGTGAACGATGATCGCGGGGTCGGCTTCGAAAAACAGCAGCTTTCCATCCCGGTCGATCGAGCAATCGAACCCGACGTACTCGAGCGCCAAGGATTCGGTGAGTCGTTCGAGAGCGCTCGATGCCGTCGCCGGGAAAACCGCGCGCCAGTCTTCGAGGAAGCGCCGCTCTTCGTCGCGCATCCACCGTTCGGCTTTCATCTCCGAGCTGTAGTAGTGCACCATCCAGTTCGAAGAGATGGCGAGGTGATACGGAAAGATCTCGCCGTCGACGGCGACCAAACGGTACTTGCGAAAATAGCCGTCGGGGGAAGCGTAATCGACCCACGGCGTGAGAAAGAAGCGCTCGCCCTCGGTTTCGTCGAGGTAGGCCCGCAACTCGGCGGAGCTGCCGACGAGGCGGGCGCCCTTGCCGGCGTGCGAATCGATCGGGCGAACGATGGTCGGTCGATCGATCGATGCACCTTGCAATGCTTGTCGCATTCGCTCGACCGTTTCGGGAGCGTTGCAGCCCGCGATATGCGAAGCGATTCGCGCGCAACGAACCCGATTGGTCTCGAGGACGCGTAGCGGATCGTTGAGAATCGGGCGGCCGAGCATCTTGGCGACAAGCTCGGCGAGCAAGAGCACCTCGACGTTCTCGCTCGATTCCCCAATCGCGTTGAAGAGCGCATCGTACTCGGGGAGTTGAAGCGCGGCGAGCTTTTCGGGCGTCGTCAGAAAGAGTTTGTGAAGCGTCGTCGTTTCGCGATCGACGAGATACTCGACCGGCGTATTGGCGAACCAATCGCCCGGAGCGCAGAGCGCTAAAACCCGTCGCCGTTCTTTCGGCGCAATCGCGCTGAAGAGCTGGCGCACCGCGAGCGCGCGTCGCTGATGGGCGAGCGCTTTCGCTCGGTTCCCGAGTTGAAGCTCGAGTTCGTACATAGCTAAATGGGCGACGAGATTCTCTTCGTCGAGACCGAGCGCGAGACGATATTGCGAACGCGCTCCCTCGAGGTCGCCCACCGCATAGAGTTCGGCGCCGTAACCGAGACGCGCGGCGAGCAGATGCGGGTCGAGGTTGACGGCTCGCGCATACGACGCGCGGGCGCGTTCGCGATCTCCGAGCTCGGCAGCGATGAAACCCCGATTCGAAAAAATCTCGGCGACGGGCGGCGATTGCTCGCTCGCCGTATCGAGGATTGCGAGCGCTCCGTGGAGATCCCCGATCGAACGCAGGCGCAGCGCTTCCTGGTTGGCACGGCGAAGGTCGTCGCGCAGGGATGTCTGGTTCGCCCCGCTGCCGGGAACGTCGTGCATCGGAGGCTGCATGACGAGCATCTTTTTCGGGAGTGCCCCCGCGCTCCTGGCAACCATCGGCATTCGACGGCCGTCTGCTCGGAGAGCGCGCGGAGTCGATATTGCCCCGATCGACGCGATGCCGTTGCTTCGGGCAGCGGTCGCTGCTATTCGCGAGGGCCCCGAGGCAGTCGTCCGCGCGTATGCCGAAGGTGCGTCTGAGGAATGCGCGCCCGGCGAGAATACGTTGCTCTTCGTTCCGGTCGGAGATGAATTGCGTTGCCGTCAATGCTATGGAGCCGATGTCGAATATGCCATCGATCTCCACGTGCGCTCGAACGATGCGGAGGCGCTCGTTGCAAAGGCCTGGGCGGCGCGGCACGCGATATTCGCATCGCCGGAGTCGCCGCCATTACTGCCGACCGAACGAAGCGCTTGCGCGGTTCCGCTGCTCGATCGCGGCTCTCCGGTTGCGGTGCTCTACCTCGGATTCGTGCAGCATCTCCCGCACGGCGTGCTCGAGCGGCGCTGTGCCCTCGCCGCCGAGATTGCGGCTCCCTTTGCCTTGGCATGCGAACGCGAACGCGAACGCACTCGCAGCCTTTACGACGGCCTCACCGGGCTGCTGACGCCGCGGGCCTTCCGCGATCGGCTCGCAGCCGCTCTGGTTGAAAACGGCGACGGCGGGAAAGTCGCACTGTGGTTCGTCGATACCGATCGTTTCAAAGAAGTGAACGACACCTTCGGGCATGCAATCGGCGATCGCGTTCTGCAACAGATGGCCGAGTTGCTTCGCGCGCATGCCGTCGCACGAACCGATTTCGTCGCGCGCAACGGCGGCGATGAGTTTTGCGCGGCACTCGTCGGTATCCCCAAGACGCTCGCCGTGGAGCGAGCGCAGGAGTTTTGCGATGCGGTGCGCGCGCACGACTTCGGGATTCCTTTACGCGTCACTGCGAGTATCGGCGTTGCGGCATATCCGTTCGATGCGCGAACGGCGGCGGCACTGCTGGAACGGGCCGACCGCGCGATGTACGCCGGGAAAAATGCCGGCCGGGACCGTGTGAGCTTTGCCGTCGAGGGCCGAGAAACGGCGTTCTATCGGTAATCTCGGAGCAAAAAAGAACGCCGTCCGAGGCGGTACGCGATACCCGGCGAATGCCCCGCCCTATGTCGTTGAGCCCCCGGATCGTGCGGATCGCCGTGACGTGCTTCCTCCTCGCGCTGGTTCTCGCGCCGCACGCGGTTTTCGCTCGCGAGTACCGTCCCGATGCGCTCGACAAGCAGCTCAATGCGATCGGCGACGCCCGTCTCCTCGCGATGCCGATCCAGCACCTGCTCGATCCGCAGCGCAGTGCGGCGGCACATCGCCTGCTACGATGGCGCCTTCCGTTCTGGATTCTTGCGACGGCAGCGGAGTTCTTCGCCCTGTTCTACCTCTGGAATTCGGGGAACGCCGCGCGCTTGCGCGATCTCCTGCGACGAACGATTCGCGGTGATGCCGTCGCGGAGTTTGCGATGGGAGCGAGCATCGTGCTCGTGTTTCGTTTCGCCGGACTTATTCCGAATTACGCACAATATCGGCTCGATCGCGATCTCGGCCGCTCGGAGGTTCTCGGCGCGCAGTGGCTGTGGATCTGGCTGCTGGGAACGATTACCGCGATGCTCGTGGGGGGAGCGTTGCTCGCCGTCGTTTTCCGCCTGCTCGCGCGAACCAAGCGTTGGTACCTCCCGACGGCGGCGATTCTCGCGATCGCAGCCTTTGTCGGCAGTATGCTCTACCCGGTCATCGTGGTCCCGGTGCTCTGGCCCCGTCACGAACCTTCGATACAGTTAGCGAACGAGAATCGCGCCCTCGCCGCATCGTTCGGCATTGCGCAGATTCCCGTGCGGGTCGCACAGGCCGATTACGCGGGGCTCTCGGAACGCGTCGTCGCCGCCGGGATCTTTACGACCCGCGAAATTCTTGCATCGCTTTCGATAGAGCGAGCCTATTCGTTCCGCGAACGTGCGTTTTTACTCGCGCGTGTCGATGCGATGCTCGCCGCGCGACTTCCGGTGCGCCGTACGACGATCGATCTGCTGCTCGTGCTGCTCGGCGTCTCGGTCGCCGTCGTCCTCTCCGAGCGCTTGGGCGTCCGTCGCGACGACGATCCGCTCGCTCGCGTGGCGCTGCTCGCCGCACTTCTCGTGCTCGCGTACGCGGCGATCGCTCCGGTCGATCTCGCGATGCGGCGTTCGGCGGTCTACGCCTCCGACGCGGCGGCGGTAGCGATGACGCACGACCCCGCCGCAGCGGTACGCGCCTTGGTCCGGCAGGGCGACCATCGGGTCGAAGGGCTCTGCCCGAGCGCCGCTGCGCTCCTCTTCGTCGATCCGCACCCGCCGCTCGGCGCTCGGATCGCGCGCATCGAAGGGCGCCCCGACCCCTGCCGATAGCCCGAACCGGCGCGGAGAAAATCCGGCGAAAATAACCTCACCGAAATGCTTCGTCCGAGAGGAGGAAGGAGTGTTTTGTCGCATTGGGGCCTTAACGTATTCTTAACGCTCTGCTGCGCTCTCGAATACGTCTCATTGCTGAACATCCTGGAGGACACTACGTGTACCAACGCTTCTCACGAGCGCTCGCTGTTGCCGCGCTCGTCGCCCTCGCTGCCTGTTCGGGGAACGCTTCGACGGGGATGGCCCCGCTCTCCCCGACCGCGACGCTACCCTCGCAGCCGGTGCTGCCGAATAACGTCGTCGAATCGTGCGGCGGCCCGGTTCCCGCCGGCTACTCACGCTGCTTCGCATTGATGCGAACCGACATCGGCGCGCCGGTCGATCCCTCGATGCGCGTCGCGATGGGCCGCCCCGGCGGCACCTCGTCGACGCCGGCCGGCTACGGCCCGAGCGATCTGCGCTCGGCGTACTCTTTCCCGTCGACGACCGCCGGCAGCGGCCAAACCGTCGCCATCGTCGATGCCTACGACGATCCGAATGCCGAGAACGATGTGAACGTCTATCGTTCGCAATTCGGCATTCCCGCCTGTACGACTGCGAACGGTTGCTTCAAGAAGGTCAACCAAAACGGCGTTCAAGGGAGCTATCCGCGCGGCAATTCCAGCTGGGGTCAAGAGATCTCGCTCGATCTCGATATGGTCTCGGCGGTCTGCCCGAACTGCCACATTCTGCTCGTCGAGGCGAGCAGCGCATCGAACAGCAATCTCGATACCGCCGTCAACACGGCCGCTTCGTTGGGAGCGACCGAGATCAGCAATAGCTACGGCGGCAGCGAGACGAACGCTACGAATTCCGCATACGATCATCCGGGTATCGCGATCACGGCGAGCGCCGGCGATAGCGGTACCGGAGCAGAACAGCCGGCTTCCTATGCGACGGTAACCGCCGTCGGTGGAACGACGCTCAATAAAGCGAGCAACGCACGCGGCTGGAGCGAAACGGTGTGGAGCGGTAGCGGCAGCGGTTGCAGCGCCTATGTCGCGAAGCCCTCGTGGCAGAGCGGATCGGTTTTTGCGTGCCCGAATCGCACCAATAACGACGTCTCGGCGGATGCCGATCCGAATACCGGCGTCGCGGTGTACGATAGCTACGGCTCGAAACGCAATACCGGCTGGCTCGTCTTCGGCGGCACGAGCGTTGCAAGCCCGGTCATCGCATCGGCGTATGCGCTTGCCGGCAACGCATCGTCGGTCGTCTACGGATCCTATCCCTACTCGCACACCTCCGATTTCAACGATGTGACCTCGGGCAGCAACGGCACCTGCACGTATGCCTACGTCTGCAACGCGGAAGTCGGCTACGACGGACCGACCGGCGTCGGTACGCCGAACGGCGTCGCGGGACTCTAACGACGCAAGCGCGCGGCTTCCGAGCCGCTCGCTAATAACTGCATGCGGGCACCGACTTTTCGTCGGTGCCCGTACGCTCATGCGGCGAGGACGACTCCGCCGGTAACGCGTGTCCCCAAGTGCTGCTCGGTTAAGAGTTCGATCACCGCCGCGTGCGCGATCCGGCCATCGCAGATCTCCGCAACGCCGATGCCGCCGCGTACGCCGCGTGCCGCCGCGCGCATCGTCGCGCGGATGTCGGGTGCAAAACGGTCGTCGTCGGCGAGCGCGAGCGCTTCGGCGGCGGTCAACTCCGGGATCGGATCGTTGGTGAGCGGATTTGCAATCGCGCCGGAACGATGGAAGAAGATCGCTCGCGAAGCGCGTAGCGCAACGCCGATCGCCCGCGCGACTTCATCGGCTTCGACCGATTCTTCGCAGGCGGAGATCGGCGCGTAGGCCATCGGCTCGACGACCGGAACGAAACCGGCTTCGAGCAAAGCGAGCAGGATCTCGGGTTGCACCGCGCCGACGCCGTCGGCGCCGCGCGGCAACAGCGCACCATCGGCACCGGTGACGCCGACGGCGCGGTTACGCGAGAGATTCATGCGCATGACCAGCGAACGCGCGCTCGGCGTATCGGGCGCGACGATGACGGCGTTGATACCTTCATCGCGCAAAACGTCGATATCGGCAAAGAGCGTCGCCGTTCCGGAGTCCGCGGTCTCGCGATCGCAGCGTAGTACGAAGGTCGTCCCCGAAAATGCTCGCCCGTTCACCTGAGATTGCTCTCCCCCTACCTAGAGAATCGGCAGAGGTAGGCGGCGATTTAATCGGCGCGAAACGCATTGACGCTCGGTAAGGTGCGCTCGGTTCCCTCGGCGAGCCAGCGCTCCGCTCCGTCGGCTGCCGCGACGATCGTGCGCGCGAGCGTATCGCGTTGCGCGACGGGAAACGCACCGAGAACGTAATCGATGCTGTCGCCGCCCTCCGGGCGGCCGACCCCGACGCGCAAGCGGGCGAAGTTTTCGCCGATCGTGCCGATGATCGAACGCAAACCGTTGTGCCCGCCATGCCCGCCCGAGGCGCGCATGCGCAGGCGGCCGAGCGGGAGATCCATGTCGTCGCTGATGACGAGGATCCGCTCGGGCGGCGTGCGGTACCACGACGAAATTAAGCGAAGCGGAACTCCGCTCAAATTCATGTACGAAGTCGGTTCTACGAGCAGGACGTTGCGTTCGCGCACGAGCGCTTGCCGGGCCTGATCCTTTTGGCGCCAATTCGTCACGCCGAAGCGCCGCGCCAGCTCGTCGACGATCATGAAGCCGACGTTGTGGCGCGTTGCCTCGTACTCTTTGCCGGGGTTGCCCAGCCCGACGATCAGGCTGGGCGTCTCGCTCCGATTGCTTATGCTTTCGTCTCGATCTTTTGCCCGAGCACTTCGGGTTCAAGCTGCTCTTGCGGGGCGGTCGCGCTCTCTTCGACTTGGCGCGCGGTCTTCGATGCTTCGACCGTTATGAGCACGGTATCGGGCGTCGTGACCAATCGGAAACCCTTCGGCAGTTTGACATCGCCGGCGCTGATATGGCGGTGAACGCCGAGTTCGCTGACGTCGATATCGATATGCTCGGGGAGCTGATCGGCAGGGCCTTCGATCTCGATATGGTGCGAGAGCAGATCCATCACGCCGCCGAATTCTTTCACGCCCGGCGCAACGCCGACCGTCGCGATCGGCACGCGCGCGGTGACCGCTTCGTTGAGGCCGACGCGCTGAAAATCAACGTGGATGACGCGGCGGGTGACCGGGTGACGCTGAACGGCGCGCAACAACGCCGTGTCGATCGTTTTGCCGGCGTGAACGAGCGTAAGGACGCCGCTTGCCTCATGGCGCGCGGCGAGATCTTCGAATGCGCGGCCCTCCATCGCCAAATGACGGGGTGCGTCGCCGTGTCCGTAAAGAACTGCAGGCACCATCCCTTTTGCGCGCAGCGCAGACGCCGAGGAGGTCCCCGTCGTTTCGCGGGGTTCGACGGGAAGAACGTGGACTTTGGTAGGCATGGATTCCTCTGCTTTCTCGTGGTGGAGACGATTTAAGAAACGGTGATGGGTTCTACCAGGCTCGCATCGAGTTTGATCTCATCGACGCTGAAGAGCTCGGAGACCGACCGGTTGGTGGTAATGCGGCCGATCGCGTCGGCGAACGTCTGCGCGATCGAGAGCTGAACGAATTTCTCGCCAGCCGGCTGTAAGATCGGGATGGTATCGGTGATAATGACGCGTTCGATCACCGAGTTTGCGAGCACCTCGATCGCGTTGTCGGCGAAAAGCCCGTGCGTGGCAACGGTGTAGACGCTCGTCGCGCCGCGCCCCTTGATTGCCTCGGCGGCCTTCGCGAGCGTTCCGCCGGTCGAAATCATATCGTCGACGATGACCGCAATCTTGCCGTTGACATCGCCGACGATGTCGGTGACCTCGGAGACATCGGGTTGCGGCCGGCGCTTAAAGACGATAGCGAGCGAGGCGTTGAGGCGCTTGGCGAAGAGCTCGGCGCGATGGACGCCGCCGGCATCGGGCGAGACGACGACGATGCGGTCATCGCTGAGCCCCTCGCGTTTGAGGTAGTTGCAGAGCGTCGGCATTGCCATCAAATTGTCGACCGGAATATCGAAGAAGCCTTGGATCTGCGCTGCGTGGAGATCCATCGTGACCACGCGCTTGGTTCCCGTGGTCTTCAGTAAATTCGCGACGACTTTCGCCGAGATCGGCTCGCGCGGCTTGGTCTTCTTGTCTTGCTTGGCGTAGCCGTAATACGGAACGACGGCGGTGATGCGTGCCGCCGAGGCGCGCCGGAGGGCGTCGATCATCAGCAGCAACTCGACGAGGGCGTCGTTGACGCCGTTCCCGTTCGGGGCCTTGCAGATCGACTGCACGACGAAGACCTCCGCACCGCGGACATTCTCGCGAATCTCGATGCGGGTCTCTTCGTTTTTGAACTTCGTCACCAGCGCATCGCCCAACGAGATCTTCATGCGCTTGGCGATCGCCTCGGCGAGTTGCGGATTCGAACTCCCGGAAAACAGGAGAGGCGTGGTGCTCAAGGGATGGCTCCTAGGGCGGGCGGGGTAGGAGCAGTGGTTCCGAGCGGGCCGCTCTCACTCCTCGCCGAATCACTCCCAAAGTGGCTTTGCAGGGAACCTTTCGTCTCGTTTCACCCTTCTCGCTCGCCGGAGATCAGCCGGCGGCAACCGCGGCACTCGCTGCGGGCGTGGAGCGCGGCGACCGCATTCAGACGCTGCTCGGCGTCACCGGCTCCGGAAAGACGATGGCGATGGCGCGCACCATCGAGCTCGTCGGGAAACCCACCCTCGTCCTCTGTCACAACAAAACTCTCGCCGCGCAGCTCTGCGCCGAATTTCGCGAGTTTTTCCCCCAGAACGCCGTCGAGTATTTCGTCTCCTATTTCGACTACTACCAACCCGAGGCATACGTTGCGGCGACCGATACTTATATCGAAAAGGACTCCTCGATCAACGACGAGATCGAGCGCCTCCGGCACGCCGCAACGCAGTCGCTGCTGACGCGACGGGACACGCTGATCGTCGCTTCGGTCTCCTGCATCTTCGGCCTCGGCTCGCCATCGGATTATATGGAGATGTCGCAACGGATCGCCGTCGGCGAAGAGATCGATCGCGATTACCTTTTGCGGCGGCTGGTCGATATGCAATACCGTCGCAACGATATCGGATTGGTTCGCGGCACCTTCAGGGTGCGCGGCGACACGCTCGAACTCGTCGGCGTCGAGGAAGAACTCGTCCATCGGATCGAATTTTTCGGCGACACGATCGAGGCGATCAACGTCGTCAATTTGATGACGGGGGAGTACGTCGAATCAAAAGACGAACTGCTGGTCTTTCCCGCCAAGCATTTCATCACCCCCGACGAAAAACTGCGCCGGGCGATTGCAAGTATCGAAGCGGAGCTCGTCGAGCGGCTAGCGACCCTCCGCGGGGAGAATAAGCTTCTCGAAGCCCAACGCTTGGAGCAGCGGACGCGTTACGATCTCGACATGTTGCGCGAAGTCGGCTATTGCAACGGCATCGAAAATTACTCCCGTCATCTGACCGGCCGCGAACCGGGTTCGACGCCGTGGTGCTTGCTCGATTTCTTCCCCAAGGATTGGCTGCTCTTCATCGATGAATCGCACGTCTCGCTGCCGCAGGTGCACGGCATGCTTCCCGGGGATCGCGCGCGCAAGCTCGCGTTGGTCGAACATGGGTTTCGGTTGCCGAGCGCGCTCGACAATCGCCCCTTAAGTTACGAGGAATTCGACGCGCATATCAACCAGGCGATCTACGTTTCGGCGACGCCGGGAACCTACGAGACCGGGCGAAGCGCGCAAGTGGTGGAGATGATCGTGCGCCCGACCGGGCTGGTCGATCCGGAGATCGAGGTCCGCCCGACGCGTCATCAGGTCGATGACTTGATGGAAGAGATACGCCTCCGCGTCGCGCGCAGCGAACGCGTGCTGGTAACGACGCTGACGAAAAAAATGGCCGAAGATCTCACCGACTTCTTGGTGGAGGCGGGATTGAAGGTGCGCTATCTTCACAGCGAGGTCGATACGCTCGAACGCATCTCGATTCTTCGCGATCTCCGCAACGGGGTTTTCGACGTGCTCGTCGGGATCAATCTGTTGCGCGAAGGGCTCGACCTTCCCGAAGTCTCGCTCGTCGGCATCCTGGATGCCGATAAAGAGGGATATCTGCGCAGCGCGACCTCGCTGATTCAAACGATCGGCCGCGCGGCCCGTCACGTCGAAGGCAAGGTCATCATGTACGCGGATAACGTAACCGAATCGATGGCGCGCGCGATCGGCGAGACGCGCCGCCGTCGCGAGCGTCAGACGGCGTACAACCTCGAACACGGTATCGAGCCGCGGAGCGTCCGCAAAGAGGTTCGCGATATTCTCGCGATGGTCGGGGGCGGGGATCGCGGAGAGAAAAAGCCGAGCGCGCGCGATCGCCTACCGCGCGAAGTCGCGGCGCGGATGGCGGCCGATCTCGAAAAGAAAATGCGCGAATTTGCCGCCAATCTCGAATTCGAAAAGGCCGCCGCGGTTCGCGACGAGCTCATCGAGATTCGCAAGCAGAGCGGCGCGGCGGAGTCGATTTTATTCGGCGCTCGCGCGCCGAAAGTGCTCGAGCGCGCGCTCGACGAATCGAGGACTTCATGATCGATCTCGTGCTCTTCGACCTCGACGACACGCTGCATGACGATACGCAAGCGTGCCTTCTCGCCGGCATGGAAGCCGCCGAGGAGGTCGCGAGCGAACGCAACGTCGACGCGCGCGCTCTCGCCGATGCCTACGCTCGGGAAGCGGCGACCTTCTGGCACGGGCTCGCGGCGGAGAATCTCAAGACGTCGTTGCGCGGCTTGCGCGAGCGCATGTGGGAGCGCGCGCTCGCCGATGTCGGCATCGTCGATCCGTCGCTTGCAAAGAAGGTCGCGCAACGGTATTACGAGTTGCGAAAGAAATACTTCGCGCTGTTCCCGGGGGCGCTGGAGTTGCTGGAGGAACAGCGAGGGCGCGGGCGCCGCCTCGGGATCCTCACCAACGGTTTCGCCGAGACGCACATCGAGAAAATCGCGCTACTCGGCCTCAGCGAAGCCGTCGATGCGACCTTCTTCGCCGACGATGCCGGGCTCCTCAAGCCCGACCCGGCATTCTTCGCGCACGCGTGTCGCCGCCTCGGTGTCGCGCCGCAGCATGCGGCGATGGTCGGCGATCGCTACGACCGCGATATCGCCGGCGCCCTCGCGTTGGGGATGACCGCTATCTGGCTCAACATTCGCGGCGAGAGCCTGCCGCCCGGCGCGCCCGCCCCGCATGCAACCGTCAGCGCCTTTTCGGGGGTTGGTCGAGCGCTGGAGACCGCCGCTGCGCGGACTCGGAACGGATAAAGCATGGGGCACGGACTCGATTCGATCGTTATTAAGGGCGCGCGGGAACACAACCTGAAGAACGTCGATCTGACGCTGCCGCGCAATCGCTTGATCGTGGTAACCGGGCTCTCGGGTTCGGGCAAGTCGTCGCTGGCGTTCGACACGATCTACGCCGAAGGACAGCGCCGTTACGTCGAGTCGCTCTCTTCCTACGCCCGTCAATTCCTCGGGCAGATGGAGAAGCCCGATGTCGATTATATCGAAGGGCTCTCGCCGGCGATCTCGATCGATCAGAAATCGACCTCGCGCAACCCGCGCTCGACCGTGGGAACGGTGACCGAGATCTACGATTATTTGCGTTTGCTCTTCGCTCGCATCGGCGTCCCTCACTGTCCGAAATGCGGCCGCGCGATAACCACGCAGAGTAGCGAGCAGATCGTCGACGCAATTCTCGAACTTCCCGAAGGGACGAGAATCGTTTTGCTGGCGCCGTTGGTCCGCGGACGCAAGGGCGAATATACGAAGCTTCTTGAAGAGATCGCCAAGGAAGGCTTCGCTCGCGTTCGCGTGGACGGCGAGATGCACGAACTGCGCGAAAAGATCGCGATCGATAAAAAGCGCAAACACACGATCGAAGTCGTGGTCGACCGTTTGGTCAACAAACCCGATATTCGCAAGCGTCTGACCGACTCGGTCGAAACGACGTTGCGGCTTTCAACCGGCATCGTGACGGCATCGCTGGAAGAACCGAAGAGCAAACCGCGCGAGGTCACCTTTAGCGAGGCCTTTGCCTGCGTCGAATGCGGCCTTTCGTTCGAAGAACTTGCGCCGCGGCTCTTCTCGTTCAACTCCCCCTACGGCGCCTGCCCCGCTTGCAGCGGGCTCGGCGAAAAGGTGGAGATCGACCCGTGGAAGGTGATTCCCGACCGCAGTAAGTCGATCGCCGACGGAGCGATCGTGCCGTGGAGCAAGACGTTGGGCACCGGGCGCTTTCCCTCGATGAACGCCTACTATCTGCAACAACTCGAGCGCGTACTTCGCCGATACAACGTGCGTATGACGACGCCGGTAGAGCGTTTCTCCGAGGAAGTCCTCGATGTCGTTCTCTACGGCACCGAGCGCGAACAAGATTTTTCCTATAAGACGCGCTCCGGGAAGACCTGGGAATATAAGGCGACCTTCGAGGGGGTCGTCAACAACTTGCAGCGACGCTATTCCGAGACGTCGAGCGAGTACGTCAAAGAAGATATCGAGAAGTATATGGCGACCTCGGTCTGCCCCGCCTGTAAGGGCGCGCGGCTCAAGCCCGAGGCCCTCGCGGTGACGGTATCGGGGATGAATATCGACGAGCTGACGCGTCTTTCGGTGGAGCGCGCCGAACATTTTTTCGCGAGCTTAGCATTGCGCGAGCGCGACCTGCAGATCGCACATCAGATCGTCAAGGAGATTCGGGCGCGGTTGAGTTTTCTTTCGAACGTCGGCCTCGACTATTTGACGCTCGCGCGCTCGGCAACAACGTTATCGGGCGGCGAATCGCAACGCATCCGGCTTGCGACGCAGATCGGCAGCGCGCTGGTCGGCGTCCTCTACATTCTCGACGAGCCGTCGATCGGTCTGCACCAGCGCGATAACGATCGTCTCTTGGCGACGCTGCGGACGTTGCGCGATATCGGAAACACCTTGGTCGTGATCGAACATGACGAAGATACGATGCGCTCCGCCGACGTCATCGTCGATATCGGCCCCGGTGCCGGTGCGGAGGGCGGCGAGATTCTCACCGTCGGTACGCTCGAGGAAGTCCTCGCCAACCCGCGTTCGGAGACCGGTGCGTATTTGAGCGGCCGCAAATTCATTCCGATTCCCACGGAGCGGCGTGCGCCCAAAGGCTGGCTCGAGGTGCGCAAGGCGCGCGCGAACAATCTGCGCGATCTCGATCTGCGCGTTCCACTCGGCGTCTTTTGTGCCGTAACCGGCGTGAGCGGAAGCGGAAAATCATCGCTGGTCAACCAGGTGATCGTCCGCGCGCTCAACCAGCACTTGCACGGCGGGGCACCGGCGGGAACCTACGGTTCGCTCAAGGGCGTCGATGCACTCGATAAGCTTGTCGTCATCGACCAATCGCCGATCGGCAGAACTCCGCGCAGCAATCCCGCGACCTATACCGGCGCCTTCGATTTGATCCGCGACCTCTTCTCGATGGTCCCCGAAGCGAAAATGCGCGGTTACACGCCGGGGCGTTTCTCGTTCAACGTCAAGGGCGGGCGCTGCGAGGCGTGCCAAGGCGACGGCATCATTAAAATCGAGATGCATTTTCTTCCCGACGTCTACGTCCCGTGCGAGGTCTGCAAGGGGAAACGCTATAACGCGCAGACCCTCGAAGTGAAGTATAAGGGGAAGAGCATCGCCGACGTGCTCGATATGCGCGTCGATGAGGCCGATGAATTCTTCTCGACGATCCCACGGATACATAATCGTTTGCGGACCATCTGTGACGTCGGTCTCGGGTACATTAAAATGGGGCAACCGGCGACGACGCTCTCCGGCGGTGAGGCGCAGCGCGTGAAACTCGCGACCGAACTCGCGCGCCGTTCGACCGGACGCACGTTCTACGTGCTCGACGAGCCGACGACCGGGTTGCACTTCGCCGATATCCATAAGTTACTCGAAGTGCTCCAGCGACTGGTCGCAACCGGCAACACCGTCTTAACCATCGAACACAATCTCGACGTTATTAAGACGGCGGATTATGCGATCGATCTCGGTCCCGAGGGCGGCGATCGGGGCGGCACGATCGTTGCGGTCGGAACTCCCGAAGATCTGGCGCGGAACCCGGCGTCGTTTACCGGCGCATACTTGAAGCCGGTGCTCGCCGACGAGCGTGCGACCGGGCGGAAGCGGCCGAATTCGGCGCGGTTGCGGCGCATAGAATCGGAAAATCTTGCGGCGCTCGACGATCTTGCGAAGGGTGAGCGTTCCGTCGTCGAAGCATAGCGTTATGGGATTAGCGAGCCTCTCGGCGGTTATGTTGGTTTGTGGAGATCTGCACCGCTCGTTGCGTTTCTATCGCGATATTTTGGGATTTCGCGTTACCGCCGACGCCGCGCCGGCCCGCATCGACCTCGAACTCCGCGAGGGCGTTGCGCTGAGCCTGCACGCCCGCAGCGGCCTGCTCGCCGTGCGCCCCGGTTCGCTGCAGTTGGGATTTTGTGTGGAGAACGTCGACGGCTTTCTCGCGGACTGCCGTCATCTCGAGGTTCCGATCTTTCAGGATGCCTACGACGAACCGTTCGGGCGCATCGCGGTCATCGGGGACCCCGACGGCTACCCCATTCAGGTAGCGAGCCCGCGCGTCGCTCCGTGAACCTCCGCGACCGCGTCGAGCGTCTGCGCGCTCAACTCGACGACGCAAATTATCGATACTACGCCCTCGATGCGCCGACGATCTCCGACGCTGCCTACGACGAGATGATGCGCGAGTTGCAGGAGCTCGAAGCGGCGCACCCCGACCTGCAGAGCGACCTCTCTCCAACCCGTCGCGTCGGAGCGGCGCCGTCGACGCGCTTCGCGCCGGTCGAGCATCCGACGCCGATGCTCAGCCTCGCGAATGCTTTTTCGATCGACGAACTTCGCGCCTTCGACGAGCGCGTGTGCAAGTTGCTCGGCGAGCCGCGGGTCGGCTATATCTGCGAACTCAAGATCGATGGCCTCGCGGTCGCGCTGCGTTATCGCGACGGCGCGTTCGTACGAGGAGCGACGCGCGGCGACGGGCGAGTCGGCGAGGGTGTGAGCGGGAATCTCCGCGTCATTCCCGGCGTTCCGTTGCGCTTACGCGAGCCGCTGCCCGGCGAGTTCGAAGCGCGCGGTGAGGTCTATCTGCGGAAGAGCGATTTCGATGCGTTAAATCTGCGACGCGAACGCGAGGGTGCGCCGCGTTTCGCCAATCCGCGCAACGCCGCGTCGGGCGGACTGCGTCAGCTCGACCCGGAGTTGACGCGCGAACGTCGTCTCTCGTTTTTTGCCTACACGCTCGTCGAACCGCCGTCGGAGATCGCAACCCAACACGCCGCGCTCGAGCGCCTGCGCGCCCTCGGTTTTCCGGTCAATCCGAACGTGCGTCCGGCCGCCTCGATCGACGAGGCGATCGCGTTCTGTCAAGAATGGGAGCGACGCCGCGACGAACTCGATTACGAGATCGACGGTGTGGCGATCAAGGTCGACCGCTTCGACTATCAAGAGCGGCTCGGAACGGTCGCGCGCGATCCGCGCTGGGCGGTCGCGTTTAAGTTCAAGGCACGTGAGGCGACGACGAAGCTCGAAGATATTACGGTGAGCGTCGGGCGTACCGGAACGCTCAATCCCAATGCGGTGCTCGCGCCGGTCGAGATCGGCGGGATCACCATTCGTAACGCGACGCTGCACAATGAAGCCTATATTGCAAGCAACGATATCCGCATCGGCGACACGGTGATCGTCGTTCGCGCCGGCGACGTCATTCCGCGCGTCGTCGGCCCGATTCGCGAACTGCGCACCGGGAAAGAACGCATCTTTCACATGCCGACGAAATGCCCGGTCTGCGGCGCCGACGTCGATCGTCCCGAAGGAGAGGCGATGGCACGCTGCACCAACGCGTCCTGTCCGGCGCAGCTCGTCGAACGCCTCCGTCATTTCGCATCGCGGGCGGCGATGGATATCGAAGGGCTCGGCGACGTGCTCTCCGAGCAACTCGTCGCCGGCGGCTTGGTAAAAACGTTCGCCGATCTCTATGCGCTCGACGCGCAACGCCTCGCATCGCTCGAGCGGCTCGGAGAGAAGAGCGCGGCAAATCTCGTGCAAGCGATCGCCGCGAGCAAAAGCCGCGGGCTGACGCGGCTCCTGATCGGCCTCGGGATTCGCTACGTCGGCGAGCAGACGGCGGCGATTCTCGCGCGCGATTTCCGTACGATGGACGCACTCGCCGAGGCCGATGAAGAGCATCTGCAGCGCAGCGAGGGCATCGGCCCCGAGGTCGCCGCGAGCGTGCGTCTCTTTTTCGCGCAGCGGCGTAACCGCGATGCGATCGAAGCGCTCGCGGCGGCAGGCGTCGAGATGGAGGAGCGCGGCGTCGCGCCGGTCGCCGACTCTGCACTGAAGGGCAAACGCTTCGTGTTGACCGGGACGCTTGCATCGATGACGCGCGAGGAAGCGAAAGCGGCGCTCGACGCACTCGGTGCCCGCACCAGCGAATCGGTGAGCGGCAAAACCGATTTCGTCGTCGCAGGCGCGGAAGCGGGAAGCAAACTGCAACGCGCTCGGGAGCTCGGCGTGCCGGTGCTCGACGAAGAGACGTTTCGCCGAATGCTTACGGAAGCGCGTTCCCCAACGCCTCGATGATATCGCCGGCGACGACGCCGATCCGCCGTTGACGCTGCGCCGCTTGTCCGGCGCGCCCGTGCCAAAATGCGCCGAGCGCCCCGGCCGTAAACGGCGTGCAGCCACGCGCGAGCAGCGCACCGACGATGCCGGTGAGCACATCGCCGCTCCCCGCGGTCGCCAAGGCATTGGTACCGCTGGGATTGATCGCGGTCGTTCGGCCGTCGTCGACGAGCGTATCGCGGCCTTTCAGCAGCGTCGTGATGCCCGTCCGTTCGACGAACGAACGTAGCCGCGCGACGCGCGTTCCTTCACGCACGCTTCCTTCACCGGAGAGGCGCGCGAACTCGCCTTCGTGCGGCGTGAGAATCGCCGCTCGCCCGCGCAAAATTTCGAGATGTTTGGCAAGGTGGAAGAGCGCGCTTGCATCGACGACGGTCGGCAAGGTGGTGTTGGCCAAGCGTGCGCGCACGAGTCTGCCGACGCTCTCCGCGAGCCCGAGCCCGGGGCCGATGGCAAGCGCGCTATGGCGCGCTTCGAGATCGTGCAAGAGCGCGCTCGCTTCATCGGGATCGTCGGGGATCGCGACGACGACCGCTTCGAGCAGATGCGCGCGTAGCGCGGCGACGGCGGCAGCGGGGGCTGCGACGGTGACGTAGCCGGCGCCGGCGCGTGCCGCCGCGCGCGCGCAGAGCACGGCGGCGCCGGGGAATTGCTCGCTCCCGGCGATCGCGAGGAGGCTGCCTGCCGAGCGTTTATCGGCGCGTTCGTCGCGCCGCGGCATCGCCGCAATCGCGCTTGCGCCATCGAGGGTGACGAAGCGGGCCGGAATCTCCGCGAGCAACTCGGGTGGAAAACCGATATCGGCGAGAACGAGCTTTCCCACCAATGCGCGCGCGGGATCGAGCAGGTGTGCGGGGGCGAGCGCTCCGAGCGCGACCGTCAGGTGCGCGCGGACGGTGATTCCCGGAACCGCACCCGTGCCCGCATCGATGCCGGTCGGTAGATCGATCGCGACGCAAGGGATCGCACGTTCGTCGAGCGCGGCGATCGCTTCGCAGACGACGGCGTCGAGCGGGAGCCGCGCGCCCGACCCATAGAGGCCGTCGACGAAGAGCTCGGCGCGCGCGAATGCGGCGTCGCGAGCGGCGATATCGTACCACGAAATCGTCCGAACCCCCGATCGCGCGGCGCGCTCTTGTGCGTCGGCACGCGCTGCGGAGCGCTTCTCGGTGGGCAGCTCCACGACGATGCGTTCGTGCAGGGGCTCTAACGAAGCGAGCGCCGCGAATGCATCGCCGCCGTTATTTCCGGGACCGGCGAGCGCGACGACGCGCCCTCCGCGCGGCAGAAGCTCGTCGATACAGGCGGCGATCCGCGCGCCCGCCGTGCGCATCAGCGCGATTTCGCCGACGCGCTCGCACGATGCGGCGTCGAGCGCGCGAAGTTGTTCGGGGAGCAGAACCGGAATCATCGTTCGAAGATCACGACGGCGGCGGCGGTCGTTGCGGTGTGCGTGATCGTTAAATGTATGCGTGCGATTCCGCGTTCTGCGAAGAGCGCGCGTGCCGCACCGTGCAGAACGATCGCCGGCCGTCCGCTCGGTTCGTGCCCGACTTCAACGTCGCGCCACGGGACGGCGCGGCCGAAGGCTTTGCGCGTCGCTTCTTTCGCGGCGAAGAAACCTGCGAGCCGTTCGGGCCAATTGCGCTTGCGCATCGCGTAGCTCATCTCCGCTTCGGTATAGACCTTGCGCGCGAACGCCGCACGCGTGCGCTCGTCGAAACGGTAGCGTTCGACCTCGGCGAGGTCGATCCCCAAACCAACGATCATCGTGCAGCCTTCCCCGCTGCCGACAAGTTTTCCGGTAGGCGATGCCGAATAGCGGCCGACGAAGGAGCATGGCAAAAATCATTCGATTGATTCCGGTGAACACCGTTGACGCGCGTCTCGCCGACCGGCTCGCGGTCTGCATCGAGGAGCGATTTCTCACCGGCGTCCGTATCGAACGCTCGTTGGCGCTTCCACGGACTGCGCTCAATGCGACGCGCAATCAGCTCTTCGCTCCGACGCTCTACGCGCGCATCGTCAAAGGCTTTCCCGGGCAGGAGGGCCTTGCGCTCGCCGTCACCGAGTACGATTGCTACAAGACCTCGCAGCGTTACCTCTTCGCCGATGCCGATGCCAATGCCGGAACCGCCGTCGTCGCGCTCCATCGGCTCCGCCCGGAGTTCTACGGGGAGGAGCCCGATACGAATCTCCTCTTTCAGCGCGTGCTCAAGGAAGCGGTCTACGCGCTCGGACGCGCGATGGGGCTGCGGAGCTGCCATTCGCCGCGATGCGCCATGCACGCGACCAGCTCGGTCTTCGAAACCGACGCGAAGTCGCCGAACCTCTGCGAGGCCTGTCTCGGCAGAATAAGTCGGGCGCGGCAGTAAAAGTCGCTTCGCAAGGCTAAAGAAGCCCGAAAGTAGGCCAGCGCCAGCGCCAGAGGAGGTTCCTAGGTCGTCGTGCTCTATGCGAAAATTGCGGCAATGCGTTCGCGCTTCGGGCTGCCGGCGCGGATTGGGATCGCTGCAATTGCGGCGCTCGTCGCCGGGCTTGCGGCGTGGTACGGAAACGCCGTTGCTATCGAAGTGCTTCTTCTGGGGATCGTGGCGATCGGGGCGGCCTTCGTCGGCGTGCCGATCGGATCGCTGCTCGCCGTTGCGGTCGCGCTCATCGACTATTGGGCCCGTCACGCCCATCACAGCCATCAGGCGATCTCCGGCAGCGTGCTGCTCGGCGTCGTCGGCCTTGCGGTCAGCTTCCTTTTCGCCGGGGAGATCTCGCGCGTCGATAGCGCCGAGGATTTCGAACCCGGGCAATATGCGTTCCGCAGCGCGACCGTTTCGCGCCCGGCACTGCCGCGCGGCGACGCCGCCGAGGTGCGCTCGGGGGTAGCGACCCTCGCTGCGAGTATCCGCGAAGTCTCCGGCGGCGACTTTACGAAAAACATCGCCTCTCCCGATGCCGCGCTCGGTGAGCTCGCGGTCGCGCTCAATAAACTCATCTTCGGGTTGCGGGAGTTTTTCCGCGAACTCCATCAGAATTCAGCGAATCTCGGCGCCTCCGGCGCCGAGCTACGTTCGACCGCTTCGACGGCACTCGCGGTGATCGAGGGCGCCTCGGTCGCGCAAGGGCAGCTCGACGAAGGCATCAACGAACAATCGCGCATCGTCGACCAAGCGACATTGAAGGTGCGCGCGCTCACCGATGCGATTGCATCGATCGCCGCGGCCGCCGAAGAGCAGACCCGCAGCCTCGACGAAACGGCGCTCTCCGTCTCGAACATGGCCAGCTCGATCGAACAGGTGACCGCGCAGGTCGATTCGCTCTCCTCGATCTCCACCGAGATGTCGCAGACCGCCGCGGGCGGCGGCACTGCGATCGAGACGATCGTAGCGGGCATGCAGTCGATCCGTTCGACGATTAACGAACTCGCCGGCGATATTCGGCAACTCGGCAGCAACTCCGAACAGATCGGCGATATCGTTAAAGTGATCGATCGCATCGCCGAACAGACGAACCTGCTGGCGCTCAACGCCGCGATCGAAGCGGCGCGAGCCGGCGAGCACGGCCGCGGTTTCGCCGTCGTCGCAAGCGAGATTCGCAAACTCGCCGACGGAAGCGTCTCGGCGACGAAAGAGATCGCCGGCCATATCAGTTCGACGCAGGCCGTTATCTCCGAGGTCGTCGATGCGATGGATCGCCTCACCGAACGCGTCGAGGAGAACGTGAACAGTACGAACTCGGCCTCCGGGGCGCTGCAAGCAATCGTTCACGCGGTTCTCGCCGCCAACCAACAGATCGGCGAGATCAGCTCGGTCGCGCGTGCGATGAGTTCGAATTCTTACCAGGTGATCCGATCGATCGAAGAGATTACCAAATCGGTCGCATTAAACATGCAGGCGACCGGATCGATGCAGAGCCAGTCCGACGACGTCAACAAAGCGTTCTCCGATATCTCGTCGATTTCTGCCCAGAATGCATCGTCGGTTGAAGTATTGACGTACGTAAATAAAGAGGTTACCGATAGCGCACAACGGATCCTGACGTCGCTCGACGGGATGACCGCCGGGATGAAACAGATGGACGAACGACTGAACCACTTCAAAGTGAGCGACTCAACGACGGAGGGAATCGGCGAATGAAAATGACGTTACGCGTCAGATTGCTCGGCACGATCATCGGTGCCGTGGTGCTATTTTTCCTGGTAAGCGTCATCGCGACACGGGTCGTGCTGCAACGCGATCTTTCCAATCTCGGCAAGAACGAAGTGACCAACGGTGCCGGTGCCTTTAGCGGTTACTGGAACTCGCATCGCGACCTCATCAAGCTCTTGGTATCGCAGGATGCGGCATCGAGCGCCCTTCTGAAAGCCGTTCAGTCGCACGATACGGCGCAACTGCAGGATCAGCTCGCAAATATCGCTCGAACCTCGAATCTCTCGTTCCTCACCGTCGTTGATGCGAACGGAAAAGTTCTCGCCCGTGCAAACGGGATGCAACCGGGCTCGCTGGCAGGCGAGTCGATCGTCGCGCGCGCGCTCACCGGCGAGACGGTCAGCACCGCGGCGATTCTCACCGCGAAAGAGCTCGCCGCTGAAGGGCTCGCGCTTCAAGCGCAGATGACGGTGACCGACTCGAAAGGCGCAACCGTCGGTACCTCGACATCGGGGCTCGCGTTGGTCGCGGCGGCACCGATGAGCGATGCGGCAGATCGTACGATCGGTGCGGTCTACGGCGGGGTGCTGCTCAATCACGCCTACGATATCGTCGATCAAAGTACGAAAGCGCTCGGCGGAAAGACCGCGATTCTGCAAGGCGACGTCATCGTCTCCAGTAACATCAAGACCAAGCAAGGGCTGCGCGAAGTCGACCGTCAGGTGAGCGACGCGAAACAGGTCGTCGCGACCGGGACGCCGTTTACCGGAAGCGAGCGGATCGGCCCGGTAACCTATATCGCGCATATCGACCCGGTTATGAACGATCAGAGCAAGGTGGTCGGAGCGCTCTGGTATGGTATTCCGCGCGCGCAGATCACCGGCATCATCGCCCACACCACCAACACGCTGCTCTTCTGGGGATTGCTCGCGATGATTCTCGCGCTCTTCCTGGCGATTCCGATCGTCGATCGGCTCTCGAAACATCTCGCAACGCGTAGTAAACAGGTGCGCGCTGCAGCGAAGGAACTCGGCGTCGTCATCGTCGGCAGCGAAGTCTCGGGCGATCACGTCGCCCAGACCAAGACGACGATCGAAAAGAGCGGCGCGATTCTCGACGAGTTGGCGAAGTCCGGCGACTCCACCGGGAAGCTCGCGCAACTCAAGAGTCTTAACGACGAGGCGCTCGGCGATGTGATCGTCATCGATACGCTCTCGCAAGAGATGAGTTCTCGCATGAAACAAGCCGTCGACCGCGTCGCGGAACTCAACGAGGTTGCCGGCGGCCTGAACGAACTCGTCACGGGTGAGCAGAGTTAGAGAGTAAGGCGGGATTTTTATGGCCGATATCGTCCTCTTCTTTGCAAATAACGCCGATACGATGATCGCGACGAAAGCGCTCAAAGATGCAGGCGTTACTTCGAAGATGATCCCGCGCCCGGCGGGGGTCGCTACGGAGGCGAACCTCTGCTTGAGTATCGATGCGTCGGTGGAGAGTTCGGCGAAGACCGCTCTCGCCGGCGCCGGAATCAATCTCGGTGGGGTAGCGAAGTAACCCTAGCGCAGCGCGCGCACGTCGCCGAGCCCCACGGAGAGGATCGACCCATCGGAGCGCTCTACACGGAGCGCTCCGCCCGTTTCCAGCCCGAGTGCGCGTGCCTCGAACGGCTCGCGTTCGCCCTCGGGAAGTAACCGGTAGCGCATGCCTGGGAGGCCCGCATCGCGCTCCCAGCGCTGCACCAGCTCTGTCGGCCGAGCGAACTCCCCGAACGTGGCGTCGGCGCGCTCGAGGATGGCGCCGAGCAGATCCACCGCCTTCACCGGGCGAAGATCGTCGCAGAAGGCCGGGGGCGGCTCGACGCTCTGCTCGGCCTCGGGGTAGCGCACGAGGTTGATGCCGATGCCGCAGCCGACGTAGGCGCGCTCGCCCGAGACGCGCGAGACGGCGAGCATTCCGGCGAGTTTGCGCCCCCCCAGCAAGAGATCGTTCGGCCACTGCGCGCGGGTGGGAATCCCGGCATCGGCGAGCGCGCCGTGCACGAGGCAGGCACTCCAGAACGGCACCAGCCAGAGTGCCGCGGTCGGCAGCGGCTCGGGCAGAACGGTGGTGAAGAGCAGTGCGCTCCCCGCGGGGGCGAGCCAGGCACGCCCTTTGCGCCCCGCACCCGCGTGCTGGAAGCCCGCGACGATGGTTAGGCCGGCCGAGCCGGGCTCGCCGAGGAGCGCGCTCGCATCGCGATTCGTGCTCTCGGTCTGCTCCCGATAGCGAATCTGCGAAAATCGCGTACCGGCGAGCCGGGTGGAGAGGGCGGCATAGGGATCTTGCTGCGGCTTCATCGTCGGAGAGAGGCTTCGACGTGCGGTTGGGCGTACCCAAGCGCCCGTTATGGCAATCGAAAGAACTCTCATTCTCTGTAAGCCCGACGCGGTTTCGCGTGGGCTCGCCGGCGAGATTATCGCTCGTATCGAACGGCGCGGCTATCTCATCGCGGCGATGAAACTGATGCAGCTCGACGGCGAGCGCGCGCGCAAACATTACGCCGAACACGCCGGTAAACCGTTCTTCCAAGGGCTGGTCGATTTCATCACCAGCGGCCCGATCGTGGCGATGGCGGTTGAAGGCGACGGCGCGATCGAAGGCTGCCGCCAGATGATGGGCGCAACCAATCCGCTCTCGGCGGCGCCGGGCACGATTCGCGCGGACTTCGCGCAAAATATCGGGCGCAATCTCGTGCACGGCAGCGATAGTGCGGGCAGTGCGGAGCGCGAGCTCGCGATTTTCTTCGAACCCAAGGAGTTCGTTTCGCGCAAACACGATCTCGAACGCTGGATTCGCGAGTAGGGATATGTCGTTAGAGTCGTTGCGCGGCGGCGGACGGCCGCTGATTGAAGGCGTGAGCGCCCGCGAGATTCTCGATTCGCGCGGAAACCCGACCGTGGCGGTAAGCGTCGCGACGAGTTTCGGCGCGGTCGAGGAAGCGATGGTACCTTCAGGTGCATCGACGGGCGCGCACGAAGCGGTCGAACTGCGCGACGGCGACGCGAAACGCTACGGCGGGAAAGGCGTGCGCAAGGCGGTCGCTGCGGTGAACGACCGCATCGGCCCGGTTCTCGAAGGGCTCGATGCAACGGCGCAACGCGAGATCGACGAGAAACTCATCGAACTCGACGGCACGGCAAATAAATCGCAACTCGGCGCGAACGCGCTGCTCGGCGTTTCGCTTGCGGTCGCTCGGAGCGCCGCGGCGAGCCTCTCGCAGCCGCTCTTTCGTTATCTCGGCGGGCCCTCGGCGGCGACGTTGCCGGTGCCGATGATGAACGTCATCAACGGCGGCAAACACGCCTCGGGCGCACTGCAATTTCAAGAGTGTATGATCGTTCCGGTCGGCGCGGCGACGTTCGCCGAAGCGGTTCGTTATGGTGCCGAGACCTTTCACGCGCTCGGCGCGCTCTTACACGAGAAAGGTTTGCCGACGCAGGTCGGCGACGAAGGCGGCTATGCGCCGCCGCTCGATTCTATCGATGCGGCGATGGCGCTTCTCGTTGCAGCGATCGAACGCGCCGGCTACAAGCCCGGCGCCGAGATCGCTATCGCGCTCGATCCGGCATCGAGCGAGTTCTATCAAGACGGAAAATATTTTGCGCGCGATACCACGCATGGTTTGAGTTCGGCGGAGATGGTCGAACTCTACCGCGATCTCTGCGAGCGTTTCCCGATTATCTCGATCGAAGACGGGCTCGCCGAAGATGATTGGAAAGGCTGGCGCGCGCTCACCGAGGCGCTCGGCAATCGCGTACAACTCGTCGGCGACGATCTCTTCGTCACGAACACGAAATTTTTGGAGCGCGGGATCCGCGAGGGCGTCGCTAACTCGATCTTAGTGAAGGTCAACCAGATCGGCACGCTCACCGAGACGCTCGACGCCGTCGAGATGGCGCACAAGGCCGGCTATACGGCGGTGATTTCGCATCGCTCGGGGGAGACCGAGGATACGACGATCGCCGATATCGCCGTCGCGACCGGTGCGGGGCAGATTAAAACCGGCTCGCTCTCGCGCAGCGACCGGGTCGCAAAATATAATCGACTGATGGCGATCGAACTCGAACTCGGAGCCGCGGCTCGCTACCCTGGAAAGGCGGTATTTCATGCGGTGCGTTAAAGCGATCGCTGCGTTGCTCGGGCTCGCGTTGCTCGCCGGTTGCGGTGGTGCGATCGCGAGCGTGCGCCAGGCGGAATGTGGCGGGTACGCCATAGTGCCGCCGCCGCCCACGATGCTCTACCCGATTGCAAATGCGACCGGCGTTCCGGACGGGAACTTCACGCTCGTGCTCTCCTCGACGTACGGCGACGGCGTCTATCTCAGCAGCTCCGGCAACGCGAATCTTTCGCTCGCGACCGCCGCGGTGCCGAGCCCGCTTCCGAGCCCGAGCGCGACCGCCCCGCCGGGCGCCACCCCTGCAGGCTTCACGGTTGGGCCGCTCGCCGCGCACACCACCTATACGGTCGCCTCGACCTTTATCGAGCCCGCGGGCTGCCCGAATATATCGGGAACGGCGGGATCGTTCACCACGCAATAGCTGCGGCAGGCGCTTCGTTTCCGGGGTGCGAACGCGCTGGAGCCCGATTCGTGGGCCTGTAGCTCAGCGGTAGAGCGGCCGGCTCATAACTGGTTGCGCGTAGGTTCGAATCCTACCGGGCCCACCAATCGAGTTGACAGCCCCCGTCGCGACGGGTAACCTACGCGTGTCCCCCGACTCCATTGTCGGGTACAGAGTACGTGGCGCCATCGTCTATCGGTTAGGACAGCCGCCTTTCACGTGGCAAAGACGGGTTCGATTCCCGTTGGCGCTACCACTTGGGCCCCTTGATTTACGAGGGATTCCGCTCGATTCAGACGACTATCGGACGCTTCGTCTAACAATCGTCTAACAGGCTCTCACGAGACGCCCTAGCTGGCGAGCCGTTCAAAAACGGCCGCCGCCTCGGCGTCTCGTTCCGTATAGACGTGTAAATAGCGCTCGGCCGTGATGCCGATCGTGGCGTGGCCGAGCCGTTTCGAAACGACCTCCAACGGGACGCCGTGCTTTCCGAGCAGGCTCGCATGCGTATCGCGGAGATCGTGGAGGCGGATGTACGGGACCTTCGCCCGATCCACCAGGTAGCGGAACGAGGCGGTGAAGGTCCAGGGTTGAACCGGCGATCCGTTCGGTGTGGCAAAGACGAGGTCGTCGTCCTTGTACGCCTCCTTGAAAATCGCGCGATCCTTCTGCTGCTCGCCGCGATGCTTTCCGAGCACCACGACGAGGGATTCCGGCAGCACGATCGTACGGTGCTTGCCGTTTTTGGGCTCTTTGAACTGGACGCCGCCCGCCTTCGTTTCCGTCAGCGAATGACGGATCGTGGCGGTCTTCGCCTCGAAGTCGAGATCGCGCCAGCGAAGGGCCAGCGTTTCTCCGCGGCGAGCGCCGGTGTAGGCGGCGAACCATACCGCCGGTGCGAACCACGATTGCGAGCTGACGACCCCGTGCTTGCGCGCCCAATCCGTGGGCTCCCAAGCGCTCGCGAGGAGCGTTTTCAGATGCTCTTCGGTGAGCGCAACGGGTTCAGGCTTCGTCGCTCTGGGAAGATCTTCCGCAACGAGCATCGCGACGTTCGCATGAACGAGCCCCTTGCGGAGAGCGTAGTTGAGCATCGTCCGAAGCAGATCATGAATATGACGAACGGTTCGTGCGCTCAGCGCTCGGCCGCTCTTGCCCTTTAGGAGCCAGGATGCGTAGGCATCCGTCAGGTGATGCTGCTTCAGAGTGTTCAACGTCATTTCTCCGAATCTCGGGCCGATGTAGGAGGCGTAGAGCGTTCCGTAGCGTTCGAGCGTTTTCGGTGCGCGCTGCGCTACCGTCTTGGCTTGGATGAACCTCTCGAAGAGCGTCGAGACCGTGATGTCGTCGGCAACGAATTTGCCGAGCGCGACCGTCTCTTCGCGCTTCGCGAGGATCAACTTCGCCTCTGCCTTGGTGATTGGAAAGAGCGTCTCGGTTTTCTGACGGCGCTGCCGCCCGTTCGGCGGCGTTACGTCGTAGACGATCCGCCATTTTCGCTCACCAAGCTGTTTGAGGTATCCCACGTTGATTTTCTCCTCACCGTGGGGCCCCGGCACCGGCATCTTCGTCGCGGCACTCGATGAACTCCCGCAAGGCGGCCTTGGGGATCAGGAACTTTTGACCGTGGCGACGGTTGCGAATGCGCTGGCTGTTCAGAAGATCGTATACCGCGTTGCGTCCGAAGATACCGCGGAAATACGCAATGACGTCTGCTGCCGCGAGGATTTCAGGAAGATCGTCGAGTCGGGGTTGATGTACACCTCGGTTTGATGGGGATAGTTGGTTACACTTGTATTGGGTCAAATCGCGCATGGTCTGCCCTACTCGCGGCGCCCGTTGGCGGGTTCGAGGTCAAGGCCGAAGGAATCGTTTGCGAGTACTGCAGTTTCGAATTTATTGGCCACGGCGATCGCGATAACCCGGCTCCTCTGGGTGAACGCAACGCGGCCATTCGAGGCGTCGTCCACATCCGGATACGGCTCTACAAACCTGAAAGCCCCATTCACGAAAGCGTTTTTTGTCGGCGTCATCCTGTTCGGCGGCCGCGTAGGTGACCAGCGTGAGTTGATATTTCTCTGCCAGATTTTTGAGTAAATCGATAACCGCGCGGTCTCGTTGCTCGCCGCGAAAGCCTATCTCCGTCACGAGGACGTCAATTTCTACCGCGGTCGCGGGCTCGTGGTACTCAGACTCGCGGAGCACGAGGTCTACGTTTGGGCACGCGTTCGACTGCTTTGAACCCGGGGGCTTCCCTGGTTTAGTAAACGTCTTGTCGAACTCTGCGAAGAAGGAATTGATCGCTGTATAATCCGGCTCTGGTACAGGGCCCTGCTGCTCCGGTGGGTTGCCATCGGCTCGGGCCTTCTGCGCCCAGTGTGGCACACCCAGGATGGGAAGCGGCGAAAGCCCCTCAAGAGGATTAGTCAGCAGTTCGCGAGCCAATTCAACGACTTCTGCCGTGGGGTGTTTTACTAATGCGATGGCTGCGGCAAATCGCGGAGGTAGCTTTTGATACGTTTCCGCCTCTTCGTAGCTCCAGGCAATGAAACCATGGTCGATAATCTCCGTTTGCTCTGGGGTAAGCGGCACCCACGTAGGCAGAGGCGTATGCAGAGCGGTAAAATGATCTTTGTCCAACCCTCTGATACCGGCCTTCAATGTAAGGTATGTAATTTCGCGGGAGATGGCGGGAGCAAAGGCCTCGAGTATCGCCGAAATGCTAGAAGTGTTGGGGAGAAGGAGATCACCGATGCCTGGAGATCTTCTGATACATTCCGATACCGCTGCCCCTACCGTGCCGAGAAATGCCTCGAAATGATGCGCTGCAATCAACGCATCTAGCCCGGATACTGGCGCGCCCAATTCCTGTAAAGAGCGACCTAGGCGATACACCACACCTGCAGTCGGAGTTTTTTTGCCTGTACGATAGGCCGTGATCGGGCTCTGGTTATCAACGGGTTTTCCGCTTACAGTCTTTCGAAGGTCAAGCGGATTCATCAGGTGGCGAAGACCCAAATAGAACTTCTTGGCAATGTCGGCGTCGCTGATGCGCATGCCTTTTGCGTAGCCATCGATCCAGGCGCTGAAAGGGAACCAGGCTCCTGTAGCTTGGTCGATCGCGATTTGAAGACGATAGTTGTTCATGATATTCTCCTAGTAACCCAACCCTATCAGATCACTGGCTGTATTTCATAGCGCTGGTTCATACAGTATTAGTTCCGATAAAATTACGGCGTGAACAGCCTCTGCCCGGACGCTTCGGCGGAATTTATCGCCTACCTCAGGGAGGCCATGAAGGAACGTGGTCTATCGATTTACGCGCTTTACCTCACGACCGATCTTTGTAAGGCGACCGTCTATCGCTGGTTTAGCGGCACATCCGTTGTTTCCGTCGATGGTGCCTATGAACTCCTGCACACGCTCTCCAGCGATAGCTCGTCACAATATCTAGACGAGGCAGCTGCAGTCCTGGAAAGGGAGGCTTCACGCATCGTTGGGGCAGAGCGACTCCTCAATGAACTCAAGGCGAGGAAATTGCCGCGTCGCCGAACGCTTGAAGCGCTGAGAGCGGCTGGTATTTCAGGATTCGAATAAATCTTATCATCGGCCGTATGCCGGACGGCATGGGTAATCCAAATCCGCCGTATCATTCTCTGCCATCGCAATGGATCACATCGTCCCGAAAAGCGGCGACTTATCAATAGGTCGAGCCGTGCAGTTTATCGATACACTACGGTAAGTTGCGGAGCTACCTTCGCAGGCCGACGTCCGCATACAGCGGCAAACGATCTATCAATGCCGTTGTCATTAAGGCCTAAGCCTCGTCGTTGCGTTGAATCCTAGAACATCCGCGCTCAGTCGGCGCAAGGGAAACTGCGTCGCTATCGCGCCCTTGCGTCGACGCGCGGCTGCTCATTAACGGCTTCTACAACGACGCGGCACTGCCGCAGATGGGAAGCCCAAGATGAACAGTAGCGTTTTCTCAGCGCTCGTCCCCGGTGCGGGCGATACCGTTCGAACACAAATTGCCGAAACACTCCGAGCGTTCGGCGAGTCTACCCTCCGGTTCGTCGCTGAGCGCGGCGCGAAAGTGCGGCCCCTTTCTCGGAGCGAGCGCTACGCCGACGCCTCCCCGGCGCTGGTAAGGCTTCGGATCGATGTCGATGCCTGGCCGACACCTCCTGCGGGCCTCTTCGTCGTCGAAGAGCGCACTATCTATCTCCGGAGCCTCTCGCCGATGACGGTCGCGCACGAGTTTGGTCACGCCCTGGATTGCGCACTCGGCGAGGGGATCTACCTCTCGGGGATCGATCCCCACGTGCGCGACGCTTTCCGCAACGCACGGCGGTTCGTCACCCCATACGCTGCGGCCGGCCTCGACGAATACTTTGCGGAGAGCGTTCGCGCCTTCGTCGGGGTAAACGATCCCTCGTCGCGGTGGCCGCAGGTTTCGCGCGCTATGCTGCGCCGCATCGATCCGTCGATGTTCGCCGTCGTGGACGGAATATTCCAACGAGCGACATCGTGATGCGGCTAACGCACACCGTAGGCTTCCGGCAGAGCGGTGACGATCCGCTCTGCCGGGTCAAGGACGCCCAGGCTCACCACGTCGGTCGCGACGCCGTCGCTGGTGCGTACGAACGCGATTGCCGTGGCGGAATCGCGCTCTGCGCCGAGGCTGCGCCAGACCGCTCCGTCGAGAGCCTCCTCACGATGCTCGCTGAGCGTTTCGCTGCGCGATGTCCCCCGCGAACTATGCGCTCCGCCACCGATGGTGCTGCCGTTAGGGTGCCCGGAGCTTTCCGATGTCCCCTCCGTTATTCCGCGCCGTAATACCGTTGTTTGCCCTATCAACTCTCTTGCGAGATCTCGCGTCAGTTTATCGTCAGCGTCGAAGAAGAATTTGTTTCCAAAATTCGCGACGATCGCGTTGGTGGCGTCGTGATTGCCACCGAGTTGCTTGGTGAGTGCACTGATGCTCGTAATTCCGATGGTCGCGCAGAATTTCGATTCGCGTACCGTATTCCAGGCCTGGAGATGCCCGGTTGCCGCGTAGTTCGTGTATTCGTCGCAAATCAGTAAGATGGGGTCAAGCAACCCAATGCGGTTTGCTGTGGAGCGCTCGCGCGCCATCTGCACGATGCGCCGAAAGATCATGCGGATCACCGTGCCGACTGCGCGAGGGTGCTCGGTTTCGTCAATCTCGATTAGAATGACATGGCCTTGCTCCAACAGCGAAAGATCGATACCGCCTCGGTCGCAGAACGTTTCGCGCAGCACGCCGCGCGCAAATGGCTGGAGTTGGGGGAGGACGGATTGCCGGAGTTCTTCGCCAAGTTTCGCGTCTCGCTGGAGCAATGGAAGAATGCGGCCTTTGACCTCGAGGAGAAGGTCACGAAGAGCGGCGGCATCGTCGGGGCGATCAGATTCGATGGAAGTTGCCCGCGCAAATCCGTAGGCGAACAGCGCGTCGAGCATCCGCGCTTCGAGGGTCAACAACTTTAATAACGTCGGGAGCGTGTCGCCGATGGTTAGTGTATATGCTTCATTTCCGGGATTCGTCGCTCTCTGTGAGTCTTGTAACGCGGGCACCTCGATCGTTGCAGGGGCTAGAGCGTGGATGATTTCGACGAATCCTTCAACGAACGCCGCGGGACCGTGAATCCAGAAGTCCGAGTGTGATGTTCCTAACCCGTCACGAACGGCGTCGCCGATCGATTCGTGTGTCATGCCCGCGGTAACGTCTATCGTTTCGCGATCCGGGCCGACACCGACGATGTGGATGCACTCGGCGGGCCGGAGGCTTCGGGCAATTTGGTAGAAGTCTGTGGTGGCGCGGCGCTTCGTTATGAATACAAGCGCCCCGGCTCTCGGAGCCGTTTTCAGCCCCCAGTACAGGTCGGGGTAGATCTTCGATCTCGTCTTCGAGGAACCGGGGGCGCCGATGACGATCGTGCCGCGGCAGACGCTTTGCTCTCCGTAGAGCATCAGCGTTCCCTTGCCAGGGGCGCCGACTGCCAGATTGCGTTCTTGAAAGACCCCGCGGGCGATCCCGCCGCAGAGGGTGAGCTCCCCTGAGCGCAGCGCACGCTGCTGGCGATTCTTTCCGGAGACCGAGAGGTGATGTGAGATTGCCCGTATTGCTTCGACGAGCGCTACGATACTCGAAGACACTCCGATAAAACCGAATATTATTGCGGCTATCAGTAGCCCTAGCGTGCCGGTGTAGTCGAGGTACGAGAACGAGGTTCGCACCAACGCGGTGACTGCGGGGATGTACGCGCCGGCCAGCACCGCCATTCCAATCCAGAATGAAAAACTGTTCTCGCGTTTGCTCGGAAACGCGCTGGCCGGTGCGCCGAACCCTCGTGCGATCGGTTTGACGAGAGCCATTGGGGCGGAGATGAGCAAGGCCTCTCCGATGAACATGAGAAGCCAATGAGGGCGATAGCCACCGCCCCGACGGAGGAGCGACTCTGTGGCGATGTACGCGTGATGACCGAGCATGAGGCTTGCGACGATCGCGCCTATGGGGTTGAAGAAGGCGAACAGCAGCGCAGATGCGCGTTCGCGCGATTCGCGCTGATGGATAGAAAAACTCATCGATGACTCCGTTCGTAGCTCATGCCGGCGGTGAATCCGGCGCGGTATCCGAGGTATTTGCCGTAGTCGACGGCCACGTGGTAGGTGTTCCAGATCGCGGCGATGCTTGCGATGATCGCGAGCGCACTTGCAAAAGCAATGGAAGCGAATGGAACCGCTGCTCGCTTTCGAGCGAAATCCCTCAGGGCTGATTCGAGGAATCGAATCGACCGTAGCGAGGCCTCTTGCGTCGATCGAATTGCGACAGTCAGCGCGTCGATGATGCGGGCATCCTCGATCATAGCCGCGCCAATGGCCGCCGAGAGACGTGCCGCGAACGGTTCGTTTTCGAGTGCGGCCTTCGCGCTGCTGGATGCTTCGGAGATCGACCGATGGACCTCGTGGAGGAGCAACCACATTGGGTCGTTGTCGGGGAGCCCAGAGCGCTCGGCCATGCGCCGCGTTGACAGTTCCACGTTAGGATCGAGCGATGCCAAATAGAGCTCGCGGGCACTCGCGCTCATAGCTGGGCGCCCCGCTTCGGGATCGCGCCGTCGAGATCGAGGGAGGACCCAAGGAAATCCGTCGCGGCAACGTTTAAGAGAACTCGCATGCGTGTCGCCGAGAGGTGCCCGAGGCGTTTCGCACCCGCTGGCCCGGCGGCGGAGATGAGCCGTAGGCGTTCTGCGTCGGCCTGCGCAAGTAGGCCGGGCGAAAGGCCGTTGAGATAGAGCGATTCGGCCCCGAGCTTCACCGCTAGGGCGCTCGTCGCGCCGTAGCGACGCTCGCCGTCGACGTTGATGCCGTCGTAAATGATGAAGTCTCCCGGCGCTCCGAACCGTCCATTTTTCACGATCACGATACGCGCCGCGGTACTCGCAAAGGCGTGGAGCACGACCTGCGCCGTCACCGTCTCGGCGATCATTACGCCAATCGGGTTGACGATCACGAGCTCGCGACCCGTCGCGGTGATCGTTGCGACGAGCGCTTCGGTACTATTGTTGCCGAAGGTCTGTAGCAGCGAGTCGATGCGACCGCCGGGCACGTCGATAATGACGTCGTCGATATCGTCGCGATGGCAATCGTCAAGCCAGGAAGTTGTGACGCTTCGGTCGTTGAGGTCGAACGTTTTAATCGCCTCGTCGTACACCGCAAACGTGCCCGTTGCTGCATCGAGATCCCACGATGCCGTGCGGCGGCCGTGCGTCGGTAACAAATCATGCAGAAGCTTGGCGATGAAGGTCTTCCCAACGCCGCCTTTTTGGGCGACGGTCGCGATCACACGCCGGGCGTTCACAGCTTCAATCCCTTCGCTCCGAAGCGGTCGCTGTTTTGCAGTGTCGGGGCCGGTGTGGGTACGGTCGTTACTTCCTTCTTTGGAAGGTTCGATGCGGGTGTGGGGGTCGTTGCTCGCCCAATGTTATGCCGCAGTGTGCGCTTCACACATGCAGCGCGGAGCAGATCGGGGCTGATCTTCTGACCGACCGCGGTGGAGAGTTCGTTGGCGAGAGAGCGCCATGAGTGGCCGCGCTTCCGTAATGCGAGAATGCGTTCACGAGAGCCCGATAGGAGCTGCCGCTTCTCACTCAGACGCGACGATGGAGCGAGGGTTTCCAGGCGCCCCAGTATTGCTTCGAGTTCAGATGGTGTCACGGTGTACCTCGTTTAGGATAGGAGACGTAGCGACAGAGTACCAGTTCCAAAAACGCGATGCGTCTCGATCATTGCGCGTTCAGTGAGACTAGTCTCACTTTACGCACGCACGGTGAGACGCACGCTATCGGCTCGTCGTGGTAAGGTCTGTTGGCAAGCACAAAAGCCTTCAGATAAGGATGCAGGATGGTGCCCAAGGGCAAACGAGGATCTAAAAAACAACGACATGGAGGTCGCGTCGTACTGTCGCTCGACGTAGAGCCTCGCGTGCGCAATGCCTTACGAGAACGGGCCGCGGTGGCTGGTGTCTCGATGGCGGAATACGTTAGTGTCGCGCTCGCTCAAACGAAGCGCGCGTTCGCGACGGCGTCAGCCCAGATAGCGCAGCCGATCGCGCAGCTTTCGTATCGGATTTCTCGCGCGCAGCGGGCTGCCGCCGCAGGCGATCATTTGGCCGTGACCGCGGAACTTGAGTTGGCGAGGCACATTGCCGCCGAGGCGATGCGGCCGTTAGCAGCTCCGCACGCTGAAGAGGTTCGCTCAGGCGACAGACGGCGCTCCGGCGGTTGGAGCGGCTGATGGTCGGTAAACTCTGCGCTGTACCTGCAAAAGGTGGCACGGCCTCAAGCCTGATCGAGTACCTCGTCGGGTACGCAATTAGTGAGAAGGGCGCGACGCGTCGAGAGATCGCGGACGCGCTCGATGGTGTTTATGCCGAAGCGGAGCAGCGCCGCGACCTTGGCGTAGACGCTGTATGGGGACCAGAAGCGGGCGGCGGTACGCGACCTTCATCCATACTCGTGCGGAATTGTGCTTCGTTCTCGACTGCGAGTTTGGAGATCGACGCAGATGGAGTGCGGAACCCCGGCGTCCGATCAAGCGCGATGCATTTCGTTTGGTCGTGGAACCATCGCGAAAGCGGCTTGCTAACTGATGAACAGGTGCATGCGTCTGTTGGGCAGATTCTCGAGAAGCTCGGCCTGGGCCATCATCGTAGCGTTGCCGTCGTCCATCGCGACACTGACAACTTGCACGTTCACTGTGCCGTCGGTGCGGTCGATCCGGGGACCGGGCTTGCGTACGGTCGCACGGGAATTCATCGAAAAATGGCATGGGCCGAACGCGAAGTCGAGCTTGCCAATGGCCGCGATCATGATCATGGCCTAGCCGTCGTTCAGGATGCTGGGCTCTCCACCGCGCACGTGCGCTGGGCCGATAAATTCGAGCTCGCCGCGTGGCGAGCGGAACGTCGTGAAGAGCGCCTCGTTCGTCAGGAACGTCGTTCGTTCGAGGGCTATCGGGAGCGCGACAGGGTGTTTGATCGTTACGTCGATGCGACGCTGGCGCCGCGCTTATTGACGGCGCTCGAACTCGATCGGCAGCGCGGTGTTGCAGGCACCTGGGCGACGCTGCACGCCGTTGCGGCGCGTTATGGATGCGAGCTTTCGGTAGGGCCCGATGGTGCCGTAATTGTCAGGGATGTAGGCGTGGGCGCGATGCGTGCCGCGCATGAAGTAGAGTGCCGCGCCGCGCGCGCCGCGCTGCTTGCCGATGGATTAGATCGCGGTGAAGCAGAGGAACAACTTGCGGAGCTGCGCGCAAAGCATGCGGCCGAAGAAACCATTGAGCGCGATCACAAGAAGGTAGCCGGCGTTGTCGCTCAGCTATCGTCCGCGCTGCAAGAACGACTGCGGGAACTCCCGGAATTTCAGGACGCCGAGCGATCGGAGCACGCCATCGTCGAAGAGGTCGAGCGTAACCCCGCAATGGTCCTCACCGCGGTAACTACGCAGAGTAGTACGTTCACGCGCGAGGATGTTGATCAGTGGCTTGCTGCCCGGATATCTGATGCCGATGAGATCGAACGTCTAGGGGATCTAGTAGTTCGCGCGGATGACGTGCGGGTGCTGTCCGCCGATCCGGTGCAACCCCTGATGACGACGACGGAGATCGTGGCGATCGAAGATGCCTTGGACGCTGATGCTCGTCACCTGGCAGCGACCCGCTCGGGTATCATGCCGACTGAAGTCGATGCTGCGATTCGCTTCTACGAGCAGCAAGAAGCCGCGCGTCGTGGGCACACCTTCCGGTTGTCGGATGAGCAGCGCGCGTCGCTGCAGCAACTTTCACACGCTTCGCTCGTCGCTATCGAAGGCTTGCCGGGAGTCGGGAAGACGACGATCCAAGGCGCGGTACGCGTGCTGGGCGAGCAGCTTGGCCGCGAGGTGGTTGGGCTCACGCTCTCTCAGGCAGCCGCGGAACGTCTTGAAGCTGAGGGCGGCTTTCGGTGCGTCAATACCGCGCGAGCTCGGATACTTGAGGAAGGCAACAATCCGGTAATCCCGCACAACGGTATCGTAGTCGTCGACGAGGCCGCGATGGTCGACTCGCGAGCTAATGGCAAGATTCTGGAAGTGGCACGCGCGCGCGGAAGTATTGTGGTGGAGATTGGTGATGTCCGACAGTTGCAGCCGATCGACTTCGGCGCTTCATTCCGAATCGTAAGGGATGCGGCGCGGGACGTTGGGACGTACTGCGAGCTTCGCGATATTCAACGGCAGGAGCGTGGATGGCATCGTGAAGCGGTGGTGCAGTTAGCTGATGCGATCGCCGAGAGCGATGAGAATGCGCGTCTCGCTAAGGTCGGCACCGCACTTCGGCTCTTAGAAGACCACGGCGCCATTACATGGAGCGATAATCGTGATGCTGCGATCGACGCAGCTATCGGATGCTCTCAAGAGCGCCGCAGTGCTGGCCTCGATACTTTAATCCTCGCGTCGGATAAGGATAGCGTTCGTCACTTATCGGAAGAGGATCGGCGGCGAAGCGGGCGCGAGGGGAAGGGGCGGCGATATGCGACCGACGGCGGTCTCAGGGAGTTCGCGCAGGGAGATCGGCTGATGTTCTTAGAGAATAGCCTCGGTCGTAACGGTCTCGGCGTCCGCAACGGGGATCGCGGGACCGTGCTTGAGGCAAAGCATCAGCGAATTACCGTGCAGCTCGACGGCACGAACGCGCGGGCGGTGACGTTCTCGCCGAAGGCGTATCGGGCGTTCGATTACGCAAACGCCTGCACTGTTCATAAATCGCAGGGCGCCAGCGTTGATGCTTGCGTTTCGCTGATCGATCGCAGCGCATCGGCCGAACTGCTGTTTGTTGCCGCAAGCCGATCGCGGCGAGAACTCGATATCGTCGTGCCTCGTTCGGCATTTCGCGACATTCACGAACTGGCAGGGCACATCGCCGAGCGGATATCGCTGAAAACGACGACGAGGACATACGACGAACTACTGGAGCGAACCGGCGGTAAGCAAACGATTCGCGTGCAGAATATGGAAGCGCAATGCGAAGCGCTGCCGCTTCGTCGCGTCTACGAGGCCGACGTCGTCGAGCCGCTGCGAGCGCTTCAGGTGGGTCGCGTCGATCAGGCTCGCGAAGCCTATCGCAAACGCAAGGGTGAGATCGCGGAGTCCGGACTATCGATGGAAGAACGGTTGGAAGTCGGCCGTGACGCTCTACGCGCAATGCGAACTGCGGTGACTGCTGCCTATCGGGATCTCCGTCCGCAACCATTCGGCGAGTGGCTTCGCGAGCGCGAAGAGTTGCGAGGACATGCTCGATCAACGCAAGAGCGGCGTCACGAGGAGCAGCAGATCCAGCGAGAGCACGAGCACGCGCGAGAAACGAATCGAGGTGACCTCAGAGGGCGATTTGTCGAAGGAACAGAGAACGCGCCGGATCTTGGCCGCAGTCGCTAGGCGACTTGTGTGCTTGCGGTACGTTGTTGGCGCTTGATAGCGTTCCCGTAAATGCGATTGAAACGCACGGTCGTGATCACGTGTTCGCCGATCTTGCTGACCCCATCGGAGGAGCTGATGCCGTATCGCGCGACCCGGGTTCGGCGCCACGAGCAGTTCGGTTCATCCTCATCGCGTACCGGAGTCGCGACATGCAAGGTGTTGTCGACAAAAAACACTTGTTGCTTATCGCCTTGCTGAATCACGCCAACGAGTCGAGGGCCCTCGTTTTCGGCGACAAAGACTGCGACCGTGAGGGCTCCGGCCGTGCCGCCGCATTGCAATGGGAGGGCCGCGACGGGGATGTTTGAGGTCTTTTCGTAACCTAAGGCTCCGGTGGTCGGGAACAGCCAATACCCGCCGGCGCGGGCAGCCGAATCTCGAGTGATGGCCGCTTGGATGTCGGAAAACTTGAAGTACTTGCGGCCTCGCAGAACCGGAATCTCGCTCTTCAACGGCGCTGCGTCAACACCGGGCGATGACGCCAACGCATTTTCCCAATCGATGGCTGCAAGCGGATGCGGACGGTGCATACTGAGCGCGTCTTTGCAAGCGCTCCAAAGAGCGCGTACGCCAAAGCGAACCGCTTTCCAGTATCCCGATCTGCCGGCTCGCTCATAGAGCGCATGCACGACGTTGTCTGCAAAATCACGCGGTGCAACTTTGATAATGAGTTCGGTCACTCCGCGGAAGAGGAAGCGAAGAAGTTCGTCAGTTAAAAGTCCGGTGAGGTGATCCACGGTCATCGCTCCCCCATCACTACGCGCAGGCGACCGACAGCTTCCGTCTCAGCGAGGAATTGATCGAGGGATCGCGAGCCTGCGCCGGTGATGCGATAGACTCCGATGTCGCGGGGGCGCCCGTCGGCCGACGTCACGCGCTCTTTGCGCGTTGTAACGAACCCGCGCTGACCCATCCGCTGGAGCGCCATGTAGATGCTTCCGTCATCGACCTTACGGCCGCGCTCGTCTGCTTCGAGCTGGGCCGCCACAGCAGCGACTGTGGACTCCTGGCCACCGGAAAGGCAGGCTAGGATCAGGGCCTCGTTCATCCCGATTATCGTCTTCACATAGACAGTATAACACTGTGGGAACGACCAAGGAAGCTTCATCGGTGGGTTTCGTTTCCGGGCCTTGTTTTGTGGCGTTATTCTATAGTATAATGCCATAAATGTCGATTAAAACGACGGCTGAAGCCGTCCGCCGGTATGTTCGACGCCTTGAGCCCGGAACGGTGTTCACGCCGGCGGAGCTCGTCCGCGAGCGCGTCGGCACGGATCGAGCGGTTCGAGAGACGCTGCGACGGCTCGTCGCCGATGGCACCGTACGTCGCTTATCCAAGGGCTATTACGACGTCCCACGGGTGAATGCGCGGATCGGCGTCCTGAGCCCGACCCCCGAAGCGATCATCGCTGCGCACGCTCGCAAGACCGGCGCTACGATCGAGCGCCCGGAACTCGACGCTGCCAATCGGCTCGGCCTGACGACACAGGTTGTAGCGCGCCCAATCTATCGGACGAACCTTTTCCCGCGTGACCTTAACATTGGAGGCCAGCGCATCAAACTGCGCACTGCCGGCCCGCGCTCTCTTGCCGGTAAAGCCGGCGACCCCGCGGAGCTTGTGATCGACGCCCTGCAGGCGATTGGTAGAGCACACATCACCGATACTGACATTACCAAGCTACGCGAGTTTGTTCAAGAGCATAACCTCGCAAAGAAGTTGCGGCAACGTGGGCGTCGCGCGCCATCCTGGATGCTTCCGGTCATCGACAAGGTTCTGGCCAAAACTCAGGAGACGAATGGATAACTTCGCGCGGTTACCTTTGTCCGAACGTCGCGAACTGATCCAGGAGCGCGCGGCGCAAATGAATGTCGACTTCACGATCGTGGAAAAGGACTTCTGGGTTTGCTGGACCCTGAAGTCTCTCTTCACCCTTCCGCCCGGAAACGCAACGATGACGTTTAAAGGCGGAACCTCGCTATCCAAAGCTTACGGCCTAATTCAACGGTTTTCCGAAGATATCGACATTGTCAGTAGTCCCGTATTCTTCATTGCGCAAGGCTCGTCCGATCCTGAAGAGCTCGGCATCAGCAAAACGAAACGCGAAGGACGCATGCGCCTACTCGATGAAGCGTGTGCCGCCTACGTTGGCCACCAACTTCTCTCAACACTAGTTTCTGATATCGCGGCACGACTTGGCTCTGCCGACGGCTGGAAAATAGAAATTGATACTAACGATCGGAACGCGCTGCTATTTGAGTACCCCAAGAGCAACCCTGATCGGGTCCATTCCTACATCCGGGGCGTCGTAAAGATCGAATTGGGCTGGCGCGCAAAGACTGCGCCGTCCGAGTTTAAGGCAGTAGTGCCATACCTGGCTGATGTCCCCAATCTACTGCAGGAGCCGATGGTCATGTGTAACGTTCTTGTTCCGGACAGGACGTTTTGGGAAAAGGTCACGGCGCTTCACGCGGAGAGCTACCGCAAAAAACCGCGGCGCTTCTTTTCGCGTCACTATTCCGATGTCGCGGCTATGCTGCAAACTCGAGTGGGGAAGCTTGCATCCCGCGATCTTGCAATGCTTGAAGATGTACGCGCCTTCAAGGATGTCTACTACCCCGCGGCATGGGCGCGATACGATCTCGCGAAGCCGGGAACGCTGGCTGTTGTACCGAGTCCGGATATGCTTCGCGACCTGGCGAAGGATTATCGAAGCATGAGGCAGATGTTTCTAATTGATCCGCCCCCGTTCGATCGCGTGATCGAGCAGCTCCGAATCTTCGAAAGCGAAGTGAACGCCTAGTATGGGAGTGTGTCACAAGTCCCACCGTGAGGACGCCACGTGAACGCGGTTGAGATCGAAGAAGCGATATCGGCGTTGGCTGAACGGCCGTTCGATCCGCTCGAATTCCCGTATCAATTTCTTGAAGCATTCGGAAACAAAGAGACGACGATCAAACGCCTCCGTGCAGGCACGACTAACAAATCTGATCTCGGTGGAGTTCTTCAACACAACAACATACATATAGTCGTCGTCGCCAACGGCGAGGTTACAAAGATGCTCGCCGCGCTAAAGGACAGCCCGGCTACCGCCAAGGCAAAGGCGCAATTCGTGCTGGTTACCGATGGTGAGAGCTTCGAGGCTGAGGACCTTGTTTCTGGCGAGACAGTGGCCTGCGCCTACGCGGATTTCCCGAACCATTTTGGGTTCTTTTTGCAGCTTGCCGGTATCACGCCCGTCAAACAAATTCGCGACAGCTCAATCGACATTCGCGCGACGGGCCGCCTCAATCGGCTCTATGTCGAGCTGTTGAAAGATAATCCGGAGTGGGGGACGGAAGAGCGTCGTCACGACATGAATCACTTCATGGCGAGATTGATTTTTTGTTTTTTTGCCGAGGATACCGGCATCTTCAGCGGATCTGGACTATTTACTAAGACCGTCGAGCTAATGAGCGCACGGGACTCGTCCAATACCCACGAGGTAATTAGCGACCTATTTTGCGCGATGAATACCAAGATCGAGGATCGCGTAACGAATAAAACTCCGCGCTGGGCTGACGCATTCCCCTACGTCAACGGCGGTCTCTTTTCTGGCAGCCCGACCGTGCCACGCTTTAGCAAGATCGCACGATCATATCTCTTGCACATCGGCAATCTCGATTGGACGAGGATCAACCCTGACATATTCGGGTCAATGATTCAGGCCGTCGCCGACGATGAGGAGCGCGGCGCGTTGGGGATGCATTACACCAGCCGGCCGAATATCCTGAAGGTTCTTAATCCGCTCTTTCTCGACGATCTACGCGCGCAACTACAAGCGGCCAACGAGAACTCACGAAAGCTACTTAACCTTCGCAATCGCATGGCACGTATTCGCGTCTTCGATCCTGCCTGTGGCAGCGGCAACTTTCTTGTTATCGCTTATAAGGAAATGCGAGAGATCGAGGCCGAGATCAATCGGCGTCGTGGTGAATCTGCTCGCCCAACGGAACTTCCACTTACGAACTTTCGCGGCATAGAAATCCGCGACTTTGCCGCCGAGGTAGCGCGCCTCGCGCTCATCATCGCCGAGTTTCAATGCAATGTCCTCTATCGTGGCAAGCAACTTGCGCTCGCCGAGTTCTTGCCGCTCAAGGCTGACAATTGGATCACTTGCGGGAATGCGCTACGGCTTGACTGGCTCAGCATCTGCCCACCTACAGGCACCAGCGTAAAGCTACACGGCGATGACCTCTTCAGCACTCCATTGGATCAACCAGAGATCAATTTTGAGAACGAAGGTGGGGAAACGTACATCTGCGGCAATCCGCCCTACTTGGGTTCGAAGCGGCAGTCAACGGAGCACAAGGTTGACCTCGCAGCGATTTTCGATGGGCGCCTTAAGAGCTGGAAGTCCCTGGACTACGTGGCGGGTTGGTTCCTCAAGGCTGCGGACTACGGTCAGCACACTAGTAGCATCGCCGCATTCGTGGCAACCAACTCCATATGCCAAGGTCAGTCTGTTCCCATCCTTTGGCCCGCAATTTTCAACACAGGCAATCAGATAGCATTTGCCTACATGAGCTTCAAATGGGCTAACCTCGCAAGCCACAACGCCGGAGTAACAGTCGTTGTTGTAGGGTTTTCCAGGAAGCCCGGAAAGCTCCGTCGGCTCTTTTCGGTATCAGCTGGTGGCGAGGTTGTAGTTAAAGACGTTGAGAATATTAATGGTTACCTCGTTCCGGGCGCAAACGTCGAAGTCCACCCGGCGTCAAAAACCCCTGACGAACGATCTCAAATGCAGTTTGGCAACCACACTTATTATGGCGTGGACCTGCTCCTTACGCGCGCCGAAGCTGCAGGCATAGTGAATAGATATCCGTCAGCATCTCGTTTTTTGCGACCGTTTTTGGGGTCTCAGGAGGTCGTATCCGGCGTGCCGCGTCAGTGCCTATGGATATCGGACACCGAAGCGGACGATGCGAAGGAAATTCCTCCTATCGCTGAGCGACTCAAAATGATTGCCGTTGCCCGCGCCAACCAGTTGACGGACAGGGGCGCACAGAAGCTTGCGCGCACTCCGCACAAATTCCGAGAGCAATTTTTAGCTGCGCGTGACGTAGTCGTCATGCCAGCGATATCATCCGAGAACAGGCCATATCTTCCGGTAACTGCTGTTGATCAGAAGCACGTCATTGGGCACAAGTGCTATGCGTTGTACGACGCACCGCTGTGGAACATGGCGTTGCTGGCCTCGCGTTTGCATTGGGTGTGGGTCGGCGCGGTATGCGTCCGCCTAGAGCTTCGATTCTCGTACTCCAACACGCTTGGCTGGAACACTTTTCCAGTGCCCATCCTGACGGAGAAGAACAAAACCGACCTAACGCGTTCCGCAGAAAATATTCTTCTAGCACGCGAGCATCACTTTCCGGCGACCATCGCGGACCTCTATGATCCCGTACGTATGCCTGAAGACCTCCGGGCCGCGCATGAAGGCAACGACGAAATTCTGGAGCGAATTTATATCGGTCGCCGATTTAGGAACGACACCGAGCGGTTGGAGAAGTTGTTTGAGTTATATACCCAAATGATCTTACCAACTGCTAGACCCAAAAAACGTAAGGCGGATATCTCATGATCGATGAAATAAAATCAATCCCTACCGTTTCGGTAACCTATGCGCGGAATGGGAGTTCCACGAAGGCCAATGCGCTTGGCATGAGGCCCATGCAAGAGCGTGCCTATGAGCGGCGCGGCGAGCAGTATCTGCTTATTAAATCGCCTCCGGCGTCCGGTAAGAGCCGCGCGCTCATGTTTATTGCGCTGGATAAACTTGCAAACCAAGGCGTAAAGCAAGCTATTGTCGTCGTGCCGGAAAAGACAATCGGTTCAAGTTTTAACGATGAACCGCTGAGTAAATATGGTTTCTGGGCCGATTGGACGGTAGTCCCGAGGTGGAATCTCTGCAATGCGCCCGGCGAGGATGGTGGGACCGTCAACTCGCTCGGTGCATTCCTGTCAAGTGATGATAGAGCTCTCGTCTGCACTCACCAGACATTTCGATTTGCCGTTGATAAGTTCGGAATAGAAGCATTTGATAACCGATTGATCGCCGTCGACGAGTTCCATCATGCGTCCGCTAATCCTGACAGTCGACTTGGCGTCCAACTTGGACAGTTCATCTCTCGGGATAAGGTCCATATTGTGGCTATGACGGGGTCGTACTTCCGCGGCGATGCCGAGGCAGTGCTCGCCCCTCAGGATGAGGCAAAGTTCGATACGGTGACATACACCTATTATGAGCAGCTTAACGGATACGAATATCTAAAGAGGCTTGATATTGGCTACTATTTCTATTCCGGGTCATACGCTGACGAAATTATAAACGTTCTTAATCCCTCTGAAAAAACGATCATCCACATTCCCAGCGTTAATTCGCGTGAGAGCACGAAAGATAAGATCAAAGAGGTTGAGCACATCATCGGCGCACTTGGGACCTGGGAGGGGACCGATCCTTTGACCGGATTCCAACTGGTAAAGACGCCCGAGGGGCGGGTTCTACGTATAGCCGATCTTGTGGAAGACGACCAAGCGAAACGTGATCGTGTTACCTCAGCGTTGAAAGATCCCAGTCAGAAGAATAACCAAGGTCACGTCGACATGATTATAGCTCTCGGGATGGCTAAAGAGGGCTTTGATTGGATCTGGTGCGAGCACGCACTCACGATTGGTTATCGTGCGAGCCTTACGGAGATCGTGCAAATCATCGGTCGCGCCACGCGCGATGCTCCGGGTAAAACTAGTGCACGCTTTACTAATCTAATCGCTGAGCCAGATGCTTCTGCAGAGGCGGTTACGGAAGCTGTAAACGACACGTTGAAGGCGATCGCGGCGAGCCTGTTGATGGAACAGGTGCTTGCACCGCGTTTCGAATTTAAGCCGAAGAATCCGCAAAGCGGTCCCGCGTCGGGGTTCGACTATGGCGATGGCGGCTACGATTCGGTCAAGCCGAACGTGGGGTTCAACGCTGAGACTGGGCAGTTCCAAATAGAAATCAAGGGGCTCGCCGAACCAAAATCCGTGGAGGCGGCGCGTATTTGTCGCGAGGATTTGAACGAGGTTATTGCCGCCTTCGTGCAAGACAAGCCGTCTATCGAGCGAGGATTGTTCGACGAGGAGCTCGTGCCGGAAGAACTAACAGAGATTCGCCTCGGCAAGATTATCAAGGCCAAATACCCTGAACTAGATGAGGCCGATCAGGAAGCCGTGCGCCAACACGCCATTTCCGCGCTCGTAATAACGCAGCAGGCGAAAAAAATTGCCCTGGGTGATCTCGGTGATGATGAGCCTAGTGCAAACACGGCTTTGATAGACGGCGTGCGTAAGTTTGCCATGGATGTACGGGAACTCGACATCGACCTCATCGATCGTATCAATCCTTTCGGCGAGGCTTATGCGATCCTGGCTAAAGCCATGAGCGAGGAAAGCCTGAAGCACGTCGCGGCAGCGATATCGGCGAGACGCACTGAGCTAGCACCGGAGGAAGCAAAGGAGCTTGCCGTGCGCGCCGTGCGCTTCAAGCAAGAACGTGGTAGGGTTCCCTCCATAACCTCGACGGACGCTTGGGAGAAACGCATGGCCGAAGGGGCTGCGGCGTTCATGCTCTTCAAGCGGGAAGGTCGCTATGAGTGACGTCGACCTTGATGAGCTCGCAGAAGAACTCAGCGAGTTCGCTCCACCCGAGAAAAAGGCCGGACGATCCCCACGTGAAGAGCGCATCGTCGCCGGCTTCGAAGAAATCCAGGGTTTTGTCGATCAGCACGGCCGAGCTCCGCAACATGGCGAAGGTAACGACATCTTCGAGCGCCTATATGCGGTACGTCTCGATCGTTTGAGGGCGCTTCCGGACTGTCGCTCCTTGCTTGAGCCGCTCGATCACCAAGGTTTGTTGGCTGGAGCCGTAAGTCCATGGCCTGAGAGTGTCGACGAAATCGACGACGACGCGCTCCTCGCCGAACTTGAGGGTGCGAGTGACGCGGGCGAGCTCGGCGAGTTGCGCCACGTCCGGAGTGCTGCAGAGAAACGCGCGGCGGAGGAGATCGCAAACCGGGCCCCCTGCGCCGATTTCGATCGGTTCAAACCGCTATTCGAACAGATGAAGCGTGAGCTCGATGGCGGCATACGCCAAGCGAAGCCTTTTCAGAAAAAGCAGGCGGAAATCAAAAAAGGCGAGTGGTTCGTCGTCGGCGGCCAGATCGCATATGTCGCGGACGTCGGCGAGGAATTCGTCACAGAGTACGACAGGCGGGATAGCCGTCTGCGCGTGATTTATGACAACGGCACCGAAAGCAATGTACTTTCTCGCTCTCTTCAACGCGCACTACATCGCGATGCGGCTGGGCGGCGCATTACTGAACCGAGCGCTGGTCCGCTATTTGCGGGCAAGGTCGAAGAAGGCGATTTGGCAAGTGGCACGATTTACGTGCTGCGAAGCAAGTCTGAGCTTCGCTTCGTTGCGGAAAATCGTGACGTTCTGCACAAGATTGGCGTGACAGGTAACGATGTGACGCGCCGTGTCGCAGATGCCAAGAACGACCCAACGTTTCTGTTAGCCGACGTCGAGATAGTGGCCAGCTACGAACTCTACAACATCAACCGCATTAGACTCGAAAACCTCATCCATCGAGTTTTCGATTCGGCGCAGCTAAACGTGGAAATCAAGGACCGCTTCGGGAAGCTTGTAACCCCACGCGAATGGTTCCTTGTACCTCTTTTTATTGTGGATGAAGCCGTGGCTCGGATCAAGGACGGAACGATTACCCAATATACCTATGATCCACTGGCCGCCAGACTTGTGCAAAGATAATGGCTAAGAATGGGCGCGCACTCGCGCGGGGGCAGCGGGTAGGAGTGCAAGGTTACCAACCAGAATCGCCTGGAAGCCTTATTCCACGCCCTTACGGGCGTGACCGAACTCTGGTGACCCCACGACCTTTGAATCGCTAAGACACTAAGTTGCCCAATGGGGACGGAAACGCTTCATAAATGTCACCCAAAAAGAAAACGCCAGCAACGACCAAAAGGAAAGCATCGCCGGCAGCCGGGAGGACTTCCGCAGTTGCAAAACCTCCGCTTCGCGCAGCTTATAGCCTTGTGACACAGGGTGAGAATCGCTTCTACACCTGCACTCTATTCGGCAAGGTGCTGGCGCGTACGTGTTTTGTTACGCGACGGATCGACGATCCGGTGGATGGTTTTCAAAGGACGCTAGAAAAGAGCCGCGCCAAGGCGATTGCCGATTACATCGATGAGGGCGGATCAATACCAAACGCTATTGTCCTATCAGCGCAGCCCGAGGCGAACTTAAGGACGTCAGGCGGAAAGACGCTTATCTTTAACGATACCGAAAAGGCATTCCTCATCTTGGATGGGCAGCATCGCGTTTACGGATTTATGCTCGCGCGAGAGGAGCTTCGCGTCCCCGTAGTTATCTACAATAACCTGACGCGAGCGGAAGAGGCGAAACTCTTTATAGACATCAATACGAAACAACGACCTGTTCCAAACGCGCTGCTGCTCGATATACGCCGACTAGCCGAAACAGAGTCGGACGAAGAGAGTTTCTTAAACGATCTGTTTAGCGAGTTTTACGACAATAGTGACAGTCCCTTAGCCGGGATGCTGTCACGGTCTGAAACTGTGGTTGGCAAAATTTCCCGGGTCACGTTTAACAGTGCTATGCAACCAGCAATGAAGTTCTTCGAGGGACTCACGGCCGAGAATGCTTACCTTGTTCTTCGGCCATATGTAAAGGTGTGGCACGATGGGATGAAGGCGCAGAGTGTTCTTGGGGCGTTGAGCAAGAGTGTTGTTTTCCGCGCGATTATGGCGATTTTCCCGATGGTCGTTCAACGCGTTCAAGATCGCCACGGCAAGAGGTATACGGATGCAACATTTGCAGATGTCCTAACACCGGAATACTTTAAGGCAATTAGGCCGAAACTTCGTGGGAATTATGGGAACAGCGTAAAGGCCTTTCAGGAAAAGTTAAGCAAGGCGTTCTCCCGCACGCTTTCGCTCTGACGCTGTGGGAAACTTAGCGGATGCGGTCCGTCCGTTCTTGGTTGTCGGGATTAGTCGCGTCACGGGAAGGCCACAGCATAGCTTTGGCAACTGGCTAGTGAAAGGGAACTATCAGTTCTTCGACCCGGTGATCGATGTCGCGCGCTTCCGCGTCCACTATTCCGATGGCGGCATGCTTGATGCTGTTGCGTATGACATCAATCGCTTTTGCATGGCATCTTTCGAAAGCATCGCGCCGATTGTTCCAGGTTCCACGCTTCCAAGGTCGACGTCATGGTTGGGAGTCAGGGCGTATTATTCTGCTTACTACGCTGCGCTGTCGCTTCTACGCATTTTTGGCGTTATTCTCACCCGCATCGAGGAAGAGTCTGCAGTGCAATTGGCGACAGTGGCTGGCTTGTATTCCGAATTGCACGTCTCACACATCGAGAGCGGCCTTTACCAGATTACGATCGATACCGCGAGGGATCGTCTCGATATGGCGAAACGCGAACCGAGAGGTGGTGCACATGCGGCGCTGTGGACTGCATTTAGAGACCTCATTAGGCGCTTATCGGAGGGGATTATCGAGCGGACTTCCCAAGAGTCACCTGACCGAACTGTAGTCTCGAAACTGGACGAATTTGCAAGATCCCTGGCGATTAGCGGCCGGCCACCCTATTGGCTTTCCGACACGCGAAATACGATCAACTATCAATTAAGACTTGGGGCATGGTACCCATATCATGGTAGAAACACAACCTTTGCGAATGCGATGTTTCGAGCGGCCAAGATGTGGGAGAACGACCCGATGTCCATCGATGTTCGCGCTGGTTCAGCCGAAGATTTTGGAGCGTTCCTAAGATGCTGCTGTTTTGTGGTGTCTATGGCTCGGGAGGTAGTGCTCGATATCGTCGAGAGTACGGAAGGTCGCTCGTTCCTGCACTACGGTGTTAGAGAGCTACTGGCGCAGATTCGTGGGGTTGCTTAGGCATCTGTCCTCGTGCGCACCCACAGGGATAGCCGGGTAGCTGACCGCTAGTAAGCGTCTAACAATCGTCTAACAGACCGGTCGGAAATGGCCGGAATCGCCCGGAACCGGCCGGGAACAAAAAGTGCGGAATCCCCTGAAAATCGAGGTTTTTGGTAACGGTCGGGAACTGCCGGGACCCCACTTAGAGAGTTCGATTCCCGTTGGCGCTACCACATAAAGCTCGCTACGGCGGGCTTTTTTCTTTGTCGCGAGCGCGACGGGTGCAAAACGGGTGCCGTGCGCTGAAAACAGCGCGGCTCGCGGTGGCTAGCGGAAGTGATCCGCTTTTAGGCCAGGACCTCCTTAAGAAGTGGGCTAAGGGCAGTACGTGTGAACCTGGTGCTGGTCTTCTCAGCCGCTATGCTAATCGCGCTCATCGGCGTTTTCGTGACCAGATTGTTACCCTGCCTTGAAAAAATCATCGAGGACCAGGTTTTTGTTTCTCACGTATCGGCAGCCTTTGGTTTTGTCGCGGGCCTTGCGGGTTGCGGGCGCGACGAAAAAGCGTAGCCCAACGGCGCGAAGCTCGTACTACGTCGTAAACGCTGCGCCGAAAACGATGTTTTGTCAGTGAATGCTAAAGGCACGTCTTCTTCGACGGCGTCACCAGCCGTATTTTGGGCGATGATGCGCAGGCTGTAGCGGCGCAGGAACTCTGCTGGAAGGTCGTACACGTGCACGCGAAAGCGGGCCAGCCTCACCACGAACTTTGGCAATTGTCGGACGACTTCGAACTGTTCTGAATCTACTACTTGCAACAACTTCACCGTCGGTCGCGTACGAGTCTACGCGAGAAGCTGGTCGAGATCGGTGCGAAGGTCGTCAGTTGCGGCCGCTACGTCGCGTTCCAGATCGCCGAGGTTGCGATCCCACGAGCGTTGTTCGCGGAGATTCCGCGACTGATCGCCGACCTACGCTCGCCCCCGGCTCCCGTGTTAACATGAGCGACCCGGCCACAGTGTACGCCGGGAAAACGACGGGAGAGCTGCGTCCTTCGTGCGCCCAATCGACTTTTTCAGCGTTCGGTCGCGCGCTGGCATCGAAAGGCGCGGCCATGTGGGGAATACCCGTTAACGCGAGCAGATGCGACCTGGTGGGCCGGGTAGCCAAGGCCCGGCGGGACTCGCGAGGCATAATTCTTAGAATACTAGTTGACAAGGATCGGCGTCGGGTGTATCGTGCAACTACGAATCTAGGAGGTAGTATGCCGCGAAGGAAAGCAACAGTGCTCACCGACCACGAACTGCGGTTGATGGATGTGCTGTGGAATCGTGATCTGGCAACCGTGGCCGAGGTGACCGCTGCGCTTTCGCCCCCGCTCTTGGCTTATAATACCGTCCTTACCACGATGCGTACGCTCGAACAGAAGGGTTACGTCGGACATAAGGAGAGCGGACGGGCATTTACCTATTACCCTCTGGTCGAACGACGCGACGCTGCGAAGTCAGCCGTCAGTCACGTGATCGCGCGCTTCTTTAAGAACTCACCGAATGCACTGGCCGTGACCTTGCTCGACGATGTTCCCTTGCGCGAAGTGGATCGTAAGGCAATTCGCGAACTGCTCGAACGTAAACCGAGAGGAAAAAAATGACGCCTACACTTGCGCACATCGCACTCGCGATTTTGGCCGGTCTATTCGACAGCATTTGGGAGGGCGCGTCGATCGTCGGCGTCGTTTGGCTCGGCCTGCGTTGCTTGCCGAAACTTGGCGCTGCAACGCGGTACGCCATTTGGCTCTGCACGTTGGCGGCGCTCATCGTCATTCCGGTGCTCACCGTCACGCTCTCCGGGCGCCCACAACCGGCGCCGGTATCGGGAACGGCATCGGTGGCACATCCTCTCGGAAATGCGCATATCAGCCGCCTCCGAGCAGCGGTCAAACCGACTACCTCGATCGCCATCTCGGAGGTCGCAACCGCGGCAGTTCCAAGCACGGTGCGAATCACGGTACCGCAGGCTCTGGCAATCGCTGCGGCGTTTCTTTGGATGCTCGCTGCTTCGCTGCGCTGCGGAATGTTATGCGCCAACCTGCTCGATCTCGTTGCCATTCGGCGCACGTCGCGGCCGTGGCTCTCGGGGTACGAGTATCCGGTCTTACTCTCCGAGCGCACGAAAATCCCACTGGCAATCGGCTTTCTGCGCCCTGCGATCGTCCTCCCGGCGTCGCTCGTTGGCGAGCAATCGAACGCATCGATCGAGACGATTATCGTTCACGAATCGGCACACCTGCGCCGGTACGACGTCTGGACGAACGCACTTGCTCGCATTATGGAATCGTTTGTTGTGCTAAACCCGGTCGCATGGTTCGTCGTGCGCAATCTAGCAATGGAGCGCGAAATCGCTTGCGACGATTGGGTAGTAGCTAGGCTCGACGCTGGAGAAGTTTTTGCAAAGGCCCTGGCCGCGTTTGCGACATGCGGAATAGCCGGCGCTCCACTGGGCGCTCCTAGTGCCATCGGTTCGCGCCACTCTCTTGTCTCGCGCATCGAGCGTTTGCTCAATGCGGCCCCGCGACACCTTCGCCTTTCAAAACCTGCTCTTGGAGGTACGCTCATGTTGCTTGCAATCTTCGCAATTCTCGTTCAATCCATCTCACCGATACTTGCCTACGCGTCGCCGAATCATACTGCGATGCAGGTTTCGAGTGGCTGCGCGGTGCCAAATCGCGGCATTCAAGTACGGATGGTTCTGTATACTCATGCCGAGAAAAAGACGTGGTTTATGCCATTGCCGACGAAGAGAGAGGTCGAGTCTCACGACGGAACGGCGGGCTTGGTTCCCGTTGATGTAACGGTGGATGCCTCCGGGGTCGCGCGCAAAGTGGTCGTCGAATCGAACACGATCGCTCCACGCATCAAAAAACAAATTACGCAGACGATCATGGGTGAGTCGTATAAGCCGGCAATCGTGCATTGTACCGCTATTGCGTCAACGAGCCGAACCTGGCTAGTCGTACATTTGATGCCTCCGCTTCTTATTTCGATGGTCTCTCCGTCATACCCAGACGGTTGGAGCGCGCAGCATCCGTCGGCATGCAAGGTGCCAAATCTCATCCACGGTGTCGTTCCGGCGTTGCCCAAGTCGCTAATGCTTCCGCTCTCCGGAAAGCTGAGCGCAACGGCACGCGTCCGCGTCAATGCGGGCGGCTCGGTTACCAGCGCGACGATCCTCGTCTCCAGCGGAAAACCGGCCTTCGACAAAGTAGTGCTAGCCGCTGCTCGCGCCGCGACCTTTCCGCTTAAAGGAAGCACGGGCTTTAAGCCGGTGCGCCCGAGCAACGCGACACTTGCATGGAATGCAACGCACGGATATAGCGCGTACTCCAAATGTACGCCTTTGCCGACCACCTATCTGTGGGAAGAAACGTATCAGCCGAATTGATCGGCAGCCTCCGCGGATTGCCCGCTGATGTAGCCTAGCGCCGTGTGTCGTCGTTTCGTCTGGAGGACGCCGCCCTTCGGGCGAATCGCCGGTCAGGTCGTTTAAGGGGGGGCGAACTAGTGAGAGGCACGCAGGGGTAGTGTCTGTGGTTTCGAGAGGCGGCAATCCCAGGAGATATCCTAAGGAGTCTCGATGTGATGCAGCGAGTTGAGGCTGTTCGGAAAAGTCGCATAGCGTCACCCGATGTAACCGCTATCAGGATGGCCGAACGGCACCATCAGTTTCGAGAAATGCACGCCTGTATAAATTGGACGATAGCCATTCCCATTGTGTCATCCGAATCTAGGGCGTATTTGCCCGTAACGCTCGAGAGCAGGGATATGGTTTTTCCGAATACCGCGACGACCAGGTTTTTGTTTCTCTCGTATCGGCAGCCTTTGGTTTTGCCGCGGGCCTTGCGGGCTGCGGGCACGACGAAAAAGCGTAGCCCAACGGTGCGAAGCTCGTACTACGTCGTAAACGCTGCGCCGAAAACGATGTTTTGTCAGTGAATGCTAAAGGGCACGTCTTCTTCGACGGCGTCACCAGCCGTATTTCGGGCGATGATGCGCAGGCTGTAGCGGCGCAAGAACTCTGCTGGAAGGTCGTACGCGTGCACGCGAAAGCGAAAAACGCCGAAGGTCGTCCGCGGCAAGTTCAGCGAGAACTGATTGGTGCGGAGCTCGAGGCTCGCGACGTTGGTCGTCGTCACTACCGTGCCCGACCACGTTGCGGGCCGCTTGACGTTGAGCGTGTTGAATCGCACGGCGAGGATGCGCGGGGCCGCGGTGTTGCTCCCGAAAACCGGTGAGGCGGGCAGCCCGCGACCGATCGACACGTTGGCGGGCACATGCGACGGAATCGGTGCACACGCGCAGAGGATCGCGAGGGCGAACGGCGTGCCGCATAGCGTTCGAGACATCGTTCGGCGTCATACGCCTTCGGCAGAAGGCGTCCTGCGGCGACGAGCCTAAAAGGGCCATGATGTTCACGCGCACCGCTCGCAATCCGCGGCTCGATTTCCTCGTCGGCGCCGCTTCGCTGTGGATCTCGTGGGCATTTTTCATCGACGC
>JAJYRI010000051.1 GCA_021794175.1 bacterium | reverse complement strand
TCTGCCGCTCGGAGAACAGGCGCGTGCGTCGGTTGCAAAATCGGTGGCGCGGATGTTCGCGCTCGATCTCGATCTTGCGCCGTTCTACGCGATGCTCGCCGATGACGCGCCTCTGTCGTGGGCCCGCAGCGGTGCGGGCCGGCTGCTCGCCTCGCCGAGCGTCTTCGAAGATCTCGTAAAAACGCTTTGCTCGACCAACTGCGCGTTCTCGGCGACGCAACGCATGGTTGCGGCGCTCGTCGCGCTCGGCGGCGGTGCTTTCCCGACCCCGAAGATCGTCCTCGATGCGGGAGTTTCCTCGCTCACCGATACCGTGCGCATGGGTTATCGCGCCCGCTCGCTCTACGAACTTGCCGCCTTGGTGCACGACGGCAGCTTTGCGCCCGATACGCTACGTGCCGCTGCAGGAGCGCGAGAAGAAGATGTCGCCGAGCGCCTCGGCGCGCTGCACGGTTTCGGGCCGTATGCCGTCGCGCATGCAATGCAACTCTTGGGGTTTCATCGCCCGTTGATCCTCGATTCCTGGACGCGCCCGACCTACGCACGGATCGTCGGCAAGAAAACGCGCAGCGATGCGGCGATCCAACGCGATTTCAAGCGCTACGGCGCCTACGCCGGGCTCGCGTTCTGGCTCACGCTCACCGAGGATTGGGTCGCAAAGGACGCACGCTAGCGCAACGCGAGCGCCAACGCCGCGGCGAGCGCCGGCAACGTACAGATGATGCCGATGCGTGCAAACTCCCGCGCGCTCGCGCGCATGCCGTGCTTGCGCAGCATCTGCGCCCATAACAACGTTGCAAGCGAACCACTCAGCGCAAAATTCGGCCCGAGATCGATCGCGATGACCAGCGCGCGATGGAAGCCCGGTGCGACGCCGGTGGAGATGAAGGAGGCCGCGAGCGCGGCGATCGGCAGATTGTTGGCAAGCGCACTCGCCGCCGCGGCGAGCGCACCGAGCAGCGGAGCGCTAAGCGCGCCCGTCGGTGCGTGCAGCATCGCATGCAGCGCGTCGAGCAGCCCCGCCGATTCCACCGCCGCAAGCAGAACCAACAATCCCCCGACGAACGGCAAGACGCCGAGATCGATACGGCGGAGATCCGTCGCGGGGAAGGCTCGCGTCGCGAGCCCGGTCGTCACGACGACGAGCGCGCCGAGCAGCGCCGCGAGCCCCGGCGGCCGGCGCAGCAGACTCGCCGCAAGCAGCAGCACGACGGCCAGCACGACCGCCCAGAGCACCCATCGCTCGTTGGGCTGTAACGGTTGCACCGCGATCGGGCGATCGATGCGGCCGCGAAGATCGTTCCGAAAGATCATTGCGAGCATGGCGAAGCTCACCAAAAGCGCCGCGAGGCTCGGCAGGGCGAAAATCAATAGCCATTCGAGCAAGCCGGGCAACTGCGGCCCGTAAAGCAGCAGGTTCGCCGGATTCGCGATCGGCAGGAGAAACGAGCCGGCATTGGCGACCAGCGCGCAGGCATAGGCGTACGGGGCCGCCCGCTCGCGGACTGCCGCAGCGAGAACCAGGACCGCCGGAGTGAGCGCGATCACCGTGGTGTCGTTCGAAAGCACCGCCGTGCAGAGCGCCCCAAGGCCGAAGATCCAGGCGAGCAGCGCGACGCGATTTCCGCCGGTGAGAGCGAGCAGGCGCTCTGCGGCAACCTCGAAGAGCCGCGACCGCGCCGCCACCTCGGCGATGGTCAAAATCCCGACCAAAAAAAAGCCGACGTCGCGCGCGTTCCAGAGCGCGCTCCAGACCGCCGCCGGGCTCGCCCGAAACGGCAAAACCTCAACCAACAGCGCCGCGCCGACGCTCCATTGCCACGCTCGGCTGCCCCACGGGCGCGCAATAATCCCCACGAGCGCCGCAAGCACGATGAAGATCAAGAAAATCTCGCCGGCAGGCGGGACTCTCTCCACAAGCGATCTAATAGCCACAAACAATGATTTGGTGATGTTGATATCCTGTGAGTGAGGAAGCCTGGAGTCTATGAGTTCCTATATTCCAACCGATCCGCTCGTCGCCGAGTTCGCTGCCTACCTGCGGCTCGAACGGGGACAATCGCCGCGAACCGCCGAGGAGTACGCACGCGACATCGAAGTTTTCGGCGCGTTCCTCGAGCCGGGGCACGGTCAAGGAATGCCGTTTGCAAAGATCGCGACGGCCACCCCCTCGGATATCCGCCGATTCGTTATGGAGCTCATGGGCCCTCGCGCCTATAACCCGACCTCGGTGCGCCGGAAACTCGCCGCGCTGCGATCGTTCTATGCGCTACAACGGCGCGAAGGGCGACGACCGGATAACCCGGCCGCCGACGTGCCGCCGCCGAAAGCGGCCAAGCGGCTCCCGCACGTGATGAACGAGCGCGAGGTCGGCACCCTGTTGCGCACGCGGATCGCCGGCAAGAGCGACGAGCAGCGGCTGCGCGATACCGCGATCATGGAGCTCCTCTATGCCAGCGGGATCCGTCGCGCCGAGCTCGTCGGACTCGATCTCTCCGATGTCGATACCGAGCGCCGCTTGCTTCGCGTCACCGGCAAAGGCAACAAACAACGCACGGTGTTTATCAACGTGGCGGCCGCCGAAGCGATTCGCGCCTATTTGGGGCTCCGTCCACGCTCCACCGATCCGGCGCTCTTTCTCTCGCGGCGAAAGACACGGCTCTCCTATCGGCAGGCTTGGGCGATCTTTCAGACCTATGCGAAGCTGTCGGGGCTCACCAAACACGTCACGCCGCACGTCATGCGCCATTCCTTTGCGACGCATTTATTGGAGAACGGCGCCGACTTGGTTACCATCAAAGAACTGCTCGGGCACGAAAGCCTGGCGACGACGCAGATCTACACCAACGTCTCACTCGAACATATGCGGCGCAGCTACGAGGAAGCGCACCCGCGCGACCGAAGCGAGGAGCGGTGAAGCAAACTCTTCTTCTCCTCGCGGTTCTTTTCTCGACCGCGCTCTCCGGCTGCAACGGCGCGGCGCCCTACGTGCGCACGGTCGGCGAGTTGCACCCGGGAATGCGGATGGAATTGCGCGTTGCGGGAGCGCAGGTCGAAGCCTATGCACCGCTCCCGAAACAGCCGACGCAGGCATATACGGTCGAAGCAACCGCCCTCGCCGCCGCGCCACCACCGCCGAGCATCGTTCCCGACGCGCGCGGTATCGTCGTCAACGCCCCCTCCCGGCTCGCCGACCTGCTCGTCCGCGTGCCACCGGGCGTCGACCTCGTCGTACGCAGCGCAGGCGGCGATATCGATATCAGTAACGTCGGAGGAAACGCAGATCTCGCGACGCGTCGCGGCAGCATTCACGCTCTGCTCGACGGCTACGCGCAGGCCCGCGTCGGCGTCGGCAATATCAACGTAACGATGGGTGCGCTCGCCTGGCCGGGAACGCTCCATTTCCACGTCGACGAGGGTGATGTAACGCTCTTCGTCGCGGCGAACGCACATTTTCACGTCCACATGCAAACCGATCGCGGAACGATCTTCACGAATTACGGCTTACGCGGAACCTCGCACGGCACAAGCGAGCGGATCGACGGTACGATCGGCCCGGCGAACGGTCAGGGTATCTCGATCGTCGTTCGTCAGGGCAGCATCCGTTTGCTCCGGATGATGCCGCAGGCCTAGTGTCTTGAGCCGCAAGTCGCGCAGCATGACCCGACGAGGGATTTTTCGGCCTGACCGATGAGCAACGCTGCACCCGGCGGAAATGACCCGGCGGGCGTGCGGTGAGAGTTGCGGCTCGGAAAACTAGCGCTACTGTTTGTTGCCGAAGAGCGAGCCGAGCACGTTGCCGATATTGCTCGTTCCGCCGACCTGCGTCTGCCCCTCCGCCGCGGGTTCGTGATAGGTCATCGATTGAATACCGATGCGCCCCGGCCCATAAAAGCGATTCATCTGTAACGCAAATCCGCCGACCGCCGCACCGAGCGCCCCGAGTAATCCGCCGCCGCCGGCACTCTGCAGCACGCTAACGGTTTCCATGCGCACGCTGGAATCTTTCCAGAGCCAGCCGCCGGGCTCGACGTCGAGCATCTCGCCGGCTGCAAGCGTCTTCTCGAAGACGTTGCCGTACCCGTGAATAAGCAGCACGCCCTCACGCGCTCGCGCCACGAAACGGTCGACAAAGAGGCCGCTTCGCGAAAAGAGTACGTTCGCCAGACCCTGTTGCCAGTAGTAGCTATATTCGATCTCGCCGGTCGCGAGGAGAAATTGATGCTCGCGCACGTCGACCGACTGCCCCGGTGCGAGCCGGAGCGCGACGATCTGCCCCGGCGCTTCGCGTGAAAACGAGATATTACCCGGCCCCTGCGCGGTCGATATAAAGATCTGCAAGCCGGCGAAGAAGCGTTGCGCGGCATTCTGCAGCCCCATGAAGCCCAAGCGAATCTGCGGCGATTTCCAAAGGACGATATGATGCTCGAAATAGATCGATTCGCCGCTGCCGAGTTCGACGTCGACGACCGGAACCAACTGCCCCTCGATGCGGATCGAACAGTCGCCGATCTGTATCGTCTGCTTCGGATTATCGGTCTCGGCGACCGGTTCGGTGTAGCTCCCGACGCCGGCAGCGCTCGCCGCAGGGGCCCCGCAATTCGGGCAAAATTTCGCCTGCGCCGGAATCGCAGCTTGGCAAGTTGGGCAGTTCATCGTATCGACGTTCCTTTCGGCGAGCGAAGAGCTTCCAATGATTTCACGAGTCGCACGGCGGATTCATTAAACGGCGTTGCGACGCCGGCCCGACGACCGAGGGCGACGACGGCACCGTTAAGGTGATCGATCTCGCTCTTATTCCCCAATTCCAGGTCGAAGGCCATCGAACTCTTGCTCTCTGCCCCGACCGCGATGACTTCGGTGACGTACTGCCACGGGTTGGCGAACGGTAGCGCGATCTTCAGGGCCGCCGCAACGGCAGCTGCTTCTTCTGCTAACGACTCGGCGAGCCGCGCCGCATTAGGCTCGCGCAAAATTTCGCCGGCCGTGCAATCGAGAATAGCGGAGAGCGCGTTGACGGCGGCGTTGGCGACGAGTTTCCCCCACAGATGCGGTTTGATATCGTAGACGACCGCCGCGCGCAAACCGCTCTTCGAGAGCAGCGTCGCCACGGCGGCAGCGGTGGCCGCGGAGGCGCCTGCCGAGCCGATGAGGGTCATCCCTTGTTCGGAGCTTCGCACCGCTCCCACAGCGACGGTCTCCGCCGATTCGGTCGTCACGCCGAGTATGACGGGGACCGCGCCGCCGAGGGCGGTTTTGATCGCATCCTCGTTCCCGACGCCGTTCTGCAGCGAGACGATCGCGGTGGTTGGGTTGAGCTCACCTGCAAACGGCCGGAGCGCCCGAAGCGTGTCAACCGCCTTGACGAAGAGGAAGAGCACGTCGGAAGAAAAGAGCTCGCGCGCGCGTTGCGCGATGCGTACCTTGCGCGGCTCGCCGTCGTTCACGCGGAGTCCCGCGCTTTCGAGCCCGGCGCGCACCGCTTCATTCGATTCCAGGATCGTTACGTCGGCGATCTCGGCGAGATGACGCCCGAAGAGCGTCCCCATCGAGCCTCCACCAATCAAGCCGATGCGCGGGCGTCCTTCGAGGTTCTCACGGTGCATCGGTAAACTCGACTCCGTAAACGTTGCGCCGCTGTGCGTGGAGAATGTCGCGCTCCCCGAAGAAGAGCTTGACGCCCGGGGCGACTCGCAGTTTCGTCGAGAGATCGAACATCGGCCGTGCGACATCGTAGAGTTTCGTCGTGAACCCGAGCGTACCGCGCGAATAACTCCCGAGCACGCCAAGCCGCGAATACAAGATTCCGCCGCCGAAGTAGAGCCCGCGACCAATGCGCCGCACCGCCGCGAGATCGAGTGTCGACGCGCCCGAGCCCAGATCGTTCGCTCCGAGAAGCACCTGCGTCGGCGCCTCCGGCAAGAAGCGAAGCGCAATCGAACTATTGGGCCCGCGCGAGGTGCCCAGTAACGGCGAGCCTCCGCCGACGTGCGCGGGCGAGTAACCGCTAATCCGCACGTTTGCGGCAAAAAGCGAGAGCGGTTTGCGTGCGCCATGCGCCGGCGGCGCGGCGCCGTCGGCGCTATGCGGGGATCGGGCACGCCCGCCGAGCGCACCGAGCAGCGAATTCGCCCGTTGCGAGGTTTCGTCGAGATTGCGGATGGTGTCGCGAAGGCGATGCTGCATCTCCGGATCGCCGGTGATGCTCTCGAGATCGGTCGCCATCTTCTTCAGCTTCGCGCTCGCATCGGCGATATTGGTCGTCGTCGCGAGGACGTTCCCCTTAAATGACGGATCGCTAGCGATGCTCGCCACGATTTGCATCGTCGAATTGAGGGCCGTCGCGGTGCCTTGAATCTGCGCCAACGTCTCGTTGAGCCGGTTGGAGTTTCCACGTACCGTCTTATCCAGCATGCTCGTCATCGAAACGATATGGCCGCTGGCGATCGTGAGGTTGCTCTGTAAATTGTCCGCGATCGCATTGCTCTGTGCGGCGAGCCGCGCAACGGCATCGCTCGCCGTCGCGGTCAGCGCATTGGTATTTTCCAGCGTTTGCTGGAGCTCGTCGAGCAATTTCGGCTCGCGTTTTGCAACATCGGCAAGCACGCCATTGAGGACCTTCAACTGCCCTTGCCCTTCGGCAACGAGGTCGGCGATCGTGGCGGTATTGGTGCCTTGTGGCTGCTCGGAGACCGGCAGCACCCCCGGAGCGATAATCTCCGGCTGCTCGCCCGGCTCGGGGCGCGGCGGTACGATGAGCAGGCTCGGGTCGCCGGTCAGCGGCGCCTGGATGAGAAACTTCGATTCGCTGGGAATGCGGACCGCCTGCCCACCGACATGCGGTTTGATGGCAAGAATTACATCCACCGTCGTATCGGGGAGCAATTTAATGCTCTCGACCGTCCCGACGGAGACGCCGCTAAAAAAGACCTGCGCGCCGGAATGGAGCCCGGCTGCCGAACGAAAATGGACGCCGATTCGATAGCCGGCATGCCGCGTACCGAAATCGGTAATCACGTAGAAGAACGCAAAGAGCAGGGCGATCGCCGCCAGTGCAAAGGCTCCTACTTGTGCTTGCTTTGACATCCTGAGGCTCCCTTCTACACCGGTATCGGACCGACCTCACTGCCGGTGAGGAACTGCTGCACGAACGGGTTCGTCGAGGTACGGATCTCCTCGCGAGGACCGTAGGCGATGATCGCCCCCTCGAAAAGCATCGCGACGTAATCGGCCATGCGAAAGATCGAGTGGAGATCGTGCGATATCACGACGGCGGTCCCGTCGAGTTTTTGCCGGAGGCGAAGGATGGTATCGGTGATGAGGTTGGTCACGATGGGGTCGAGCCCGGTGGTCGGCTCGTCATAGAGGACGAGCTCGGGGCGCGTGACGATCGCCCGCGCAAAACCGGCGCGTTTGAGCATGCCGCCCGAGAGCTCGTTGGGCAAGCTGTCGTATACGTGGCGGAGCCCCACGCTTTCGAGTGCATCGTCGACGATATGCCGGATTTTTTCATCGGGAAGCGCGGTATGCTCGCGCAGCGGCAAGCCGACATTTTCGCCGATCGTGAGGCTGTCGAGCAACGCCGCAAACTGAAACGCGAGGCTGGTTTTTTGGCGGAGTTCGACGAGCTTGCGCTCGGGCGTGTGGCAGAGATCGTGGCCGTCGGCGTAGACGTGCCCGCTCGATGGCTCGATCAAGCCGTCGAGCAGACGAAGGATCGTCGACTTTCCCGCGCCGGAGAGCCCGACGATGCAGGTGACCGCCCCGCGGACGATATCGAGGCTGCAATTTTTTAGAATGATATGCTCGCCGAACGAGAGCGTCACGTCATCCAGTCGCGCGTAGATCGACGATGGATCCATCGGTTAATGCGCCCCGAAGAGCAGATAGCTCATAATGAAATTCGTGCCGAAGATGAGAATAATCGAGATAACGACGGCGCTCGTCGTTGCCCGCCCGACGCCGGCCGCTCCTCCGCGCGTCGAAAGCCCCTGGTAGCATCCGACGAAAGCAATGATACAGGCGAAGACCAGTGCCTTGACGAGCCCCTTCACGACATCGTCGAAGCCGACGGCCTGCCGCGCCGAGGAGATAAAGCTCGCCGGATTGATGTGCGCGTAGGCCTGCGCGATCCACATACCGCCGACGATCGAAATGATATCGGCGAAGATCGTGAGCAGCGGCAGCATGATCGCGAGCGCGAGGAGACGCGGCACGACGAGAAACCGGACCGGCGAGAGACCCATCGAGCGGAGCGCGTCGATCTGCTCGGTTACCACCATCGATCCGATCTCGGCGGCGATCGCCGAGCCGACGCGTCCCGCAACGACCACCGCGGTGAGCATCGGCCCCAATTCGCGCACCGAGGTATAGGTGACGGCGCCCCCGACGAGGCTCCCGATCCCAAACTGCACCGCCTGCTGCGCCGATTCGAGCGAGATCACCATGCCGGTAAAAAGCGAGGTGAGCAGGACGATAAGCAGCGATCCCAATCCCAGCTCGTAACTCTGGGTGAAGGTCTCCGCATAGCGAATCTGCGCGTGCACGAGCGAGCGAATGCTCTCGCCGATAAGAGTAATGATACCCCCGAGGTACTCGAGAAACGCGATCGTACCGGCGCCGAAGCGTTCGAGTACGCGCATCGCTACGCTATTGCCTCATCGAGGAGAGCGATCAGATCGCCGATGTTTTCGAGCCGTTTGACGGCGACATTCCGCTCGGCGGTGAAGTTGAGTTGCGCTTGTGCGAGCTCGGCGAGGCGGCGGTCGAGATCGCGAAGCTGAGCGCGCGTTTGCCGGTCGAAACCGACGAAATATCTCTGCAATGCCTTGCGGTAGCGCTCTTCGAGATCCGCGGGAGCGCTCTCCGATTCGAGCGCTTTTCCGACGCTTTGGTGAAGCGAGCGCATCGAGGGATCGCTGAAATGAAAGCGATCCGCTCGCTCGTAAAGCGTGCGCAGATCAGCTGCCGCTCGTGCCATTCTCGATCGCCTCTTTTTGAATCTCGAAGAGCTCCCCGATCCCCTTCGCTGCCAGCTCCAACATGCGGTCGAGTTCCGTGCGACCGAACGGTTCGGCCTCCGCGGTGCCCTGCAACTCGACATATTTTCCGGCGTCGGTCATGAAGACATTCATATCGACGTGCGCGTTGCTGTCCTCTTCGTAATTGAGATCGAGAATCGGCGTCCCGTGCACGATGCCGACGCTCACCGCTCCGACCAATCCCAACATCGGCCAACGCTCGCGCTGGGCGCGTGAGAAACGCTTCGAGAGCGCGATCGATAATGCGACGCACGCGCCGGTCAACGATGCGGTCCGCGTTCCGCCGTCGGCCTGCAGGACATCGCAGTCGATCGTAATCGTTCGCTCGCCGAGCTTGGTGGTATCGACGACGGCTCGCAGCGAGCGGCCGACGATCCGCTGAATCTCGTGCGTACGCCCCCCTTGCCTGCCCTTCGCCGCCTCGCGAGCGGTTCGCTCGCTCGTCGCGCGCGGCAACATTGCATACTCGGCGGTGATCCAGCCGAGCCCCTTACCCTTGAGCCAGGGTGGAACGCGCTCTTCTATCGTCGCGGCACAGAGCACCCGCGTGCGACCGACCTCGATCAGCGCCGAGCCTTCAGCGAAATCGAGGGGGTTGGGGGTGATCCGCACGGGGCGTAACTGGTCGAGAGCGCGTCCATCATTTCTTTGCACGGGCTCAGCCTTCGCTATTCGACGGTGACGGTCTTTGCGAGATTCCTCGGTTGATCGACATCTTTGCCGTCCAAATCGGCGATATGGTACGCCAGGAGCTGCAGCGGGATCACGTTGACGATCGGGGCGAGCAACTCGTCGACCTTCGGCACCCAGAACACGTGGTCGGCGACTGCGGCCGCCTCGTCGTCGCCGTGATTGGCTACGACGATCACCGGTGCTTCGCGCGCGCGCGACTCCATGAGATTCGAGAGCATCTTCTCGCGGACGCGCCCATGCGTCACCACGCCGATCACCGGCACGCTTGCGTCGAGCAGCGCGATCGGGCCGTGCTTCATCTCACCCGCCGCATAGCCCTCGGCATGCAGATAGGCGATCTCTTTGAGTTTGAGCGCGCCCTCCAGCGCCGTCGGGTAGTTGATATAGCGGCCGATGAAGAGCGCGCTGTGCGCCTTGCGAATCTTCTTCGCCACCTTGCGAATGTCGCCGCTGGCGTTGAGCACCGCATCGACCGCAGCCGGCAAGAGGCGCGTGCCTTCGGCAATTTCGCGCAGGCGCTCGATGGGGGCGCTCTTGCGGAGCCGTGCGAGATGGAGCGCGAAAAGCGTCATCGCCGTTACCTGCGCAACGTACGTTTTCGTTGCGGCAACGCCGATCTCGGGGCCGCTGCGCGTGAAGAGCGTCGCATCGACGACACGCGTCAAATGCGAACCGAGTTTATTGCAGATGCCGAGCACCGCGCTTCCTGCCGTGCGCGCGACGCGCACCGCTTCGACGGTATCGGCGGTTTCGCCGGACTGCGACATAGCGATCGTCAGTGCCGAAGCGTCGATGACCGGGTCGCCGTAGCGGAATTCACTCGCCAATTCCATCTCGACCGGGAGTCGCACTAACGAGCGCAACAGGTACATCCCGACCATGCCGGCATAGAACGCGGTGCCGCACCCGGTGATCGCAATCTTTGCAATCGATGCGAGCCGATCTTCGAGCCCCTGCAGCTCGGCTTCGAGTCGCACGTCGAGCGCTTCGTCGATTCGCCCCGCCAACGTCTCTTTGATCACGTTGGGTTGCTCGAAGATCTCCTTGAGCATGAAATGTTTGAACCCGCCCTTTTCGGCGGAGCTCGCATCCCAGGTTACCAACGAGACCTTTCGATCGACGCGGTTCCCGTCGTAATCGGTAATGACGACCCCGTCGCTACCGACGACCGCCATCTCGCCCTCTTCGAGCACGATCTCCTTGCGCGTATACGGAAGGATCGCCGGCGTATCGGATGCGACGAACATTTCGCCGTCGCCGAGGCCGATCACCAACGGGCTTGCGCCGTTGCGCGCAAACACCAAATGCTCGGGGCTCTCGCTGCTCATCACGCCGAGCGCATACGCCCCGACGACTTCGCGAAGCGTACGGCGCACCGCTCCGGCGAGATCGCCGTCGTAGTGCTGCTCGATCAGATGCGCGAGCACCTCGGTGTCGGTCTCGCTGGCAAAGTGATGTCCGCGTTCGATGAGACCGGCGCGAAGCGTCGCGTAATTCTCGATAATCCCGTTGTGCACCACGGCGATCCGGCCGCTGCAATCGAGATGCGGGTGCGCGTTGGCGTCGGAGGGACGACCGTGCGTCGCCCAGCGCGTGTGGCCGAGGCCGATGCGCCCGGCGACGGACGCTTCGTTTCGTAAGCGCTCGGAGAGCCGCGCGAGCTTCCCCTCGGCCTTCGAGCCGACTAGGGTGCCGCCATCGTCGATAACGGCGACCCCGGCGCTATCGTATCCGCGATACTCCAGGCGCGAGAGCGCGTCGAGGAGGAAGGGAACGGCATTTTTCGGCCCGACGTACCCGACGATCCCGCACATGATTTGCTATTTGATGCCTTCGCGCGTCCGGGTGTATTCGATCTTCCCCGCGGCGATTTCGTCGAGCGCGATCGAAACGGGTTTGTTCCGGTTCGCGGCGTCGCGATCGACCAGCGGCTCGCTTGCGAAATACTCGCGGCGCTCCATCGGCGGAGTCTCTTCCATACGAATCCAGTTATTCAGTTGACGGGCGCGCATCATCGCGATGTTCACCAGCGTGAATTTCGAGTCGGCGTGCTCCATGAGTCCGTCGAGGTCGCCGAATATTCGCTTGTTCATAGTTCCCTGTGTCCGTTCTGTAAACGCGTGTTTACGATTGTGTGACGCTCGCGAGCGAGTCGTCGGGAAGGCGGTGTATCCGCATTCGTTCCGCTCGGAAGATCGCCGCGAGATCGTCGACCGCCTCTTCGGAACGCCGTTCTTGATTGATGACCAGGTAATCGAAGTTCCGAATAAACCTGATCTCCTCGTGCGCGATCGACAAGCGCCGCGCGATCTCGTCGTTGCTCTCCGTGCGGCGTTCGAGCAGCCGGCGGCGCAAGTTCGAAAACTTATCGGGGAGGACGAAGATCGAGACCGCCTCCGGAAACGCACGGACGATCGCCATCGCCCCATTGACTTCCGGTTTCATGACGACGTCGAATCCGTCGCGAAGCGTTGCCTCGATATACGAGCGCGGCGTTCCGTACGCGTTGCCGTTATACTCCCGCCATTCGAGAAACCCGTCGGAATCGAGTCGCCTCCGGAACTCCTCGCGCGAGACAAAGAAGTAGTGCTCTCCCTCGCGTTCGCCGGGTCGCGGCTCCCGCGTTGTCGCGGAGACCGAGTAGCGAAGCGTCGGCATCCGAGCGCGCAGAGCATCGACCAAGGTATCTTTCCCGGCGCCTGAGGGACCGGAGATAACAAAGAGCAAGCCCGGGCCGATAATCGCACGCCCTCCCACCGACGTTTGCTGCTTCATACGCCAAGCACGCGGAGATTTCCTCGTAAGATGGCACGCATCAGAGGACGCGGCAGAGCCGCGATTCGGCAAAAGCGAGCACCTCGGGGGGCAGCGGATCCCCAGGTGCAGCACTCCAACGGATCTGATACGCGACATCGTTCCGTATCGAGAAAAAGACCACGATACGGCGTGGCGGACGCTGCTGCAGAAAGTCGATCTCCCCGGCGACTCCCGGGCACTCCTTCATCGCGTCGGTTCCAACCATCTTTGCCCCACCCCGGGCGAAGACGATGCTTTCGAGGATATGGCTCGTCAGGTCGGAGGGCGTACCGCGGAAGGGCATCCGGCTCGCGCTCACCCGTTCCCCGGGGTGTTTGGCGGAGATCCACACCTCCGACGAGCGCGCGCTCCAACCTGCCGGAGCGGTCGCCGCGCCGCTACATGCCGAGAGGAGCAGCCCCGCAATCAAGACGGCGCCGCATAGGCGGGTCGAGCGGTCCGGAAGCGGAACGATGCTGCACGTGTACACGGATTGGCTGCTTTTGCGTCGCTGCGCCGTCGAACTCCTCGGAGCCTTGCGCGGAACTCGCTGCAGCGCAGCATCGACGAGTTTCGATCGCCGCATCGTGCTGCGCTTCGAGTGCGCCGGCGGCCCTCGCCTGCTGGCGATTGCATGCTTCGCGCCGACGCCCAGCGTCGCGTTCGTCTCCGCCCTTCCCCTCGAGGAGGCTCCCGGGTTCGGCCGCGTTCTTCGCGATCGACTCGTCGGGTCGCGAGTTCTCGAAATCTCCGCACGTCGCTACGACCGCGTGCTTCGTCTGCGCATGGGAACGCGTTCGCGTTTCGGCGTGGCCCGCTTTCACGACCTCATTCTCGAATTGATCCCGCGATTCGGAAACGCCCTGTTGCTCGGCGAACAGGGCGGTATCGTTTCCGCGCTGCAAACCTTCGATGCAACGGCGAACGCACGGCGCACCGTTCTCGAAGGCAACCCCTACGAAGCGCCGCCGATCGACGAACGCCTGCGCGTGCCGCGCGCACTTGCGCGGACGTACGGTTCCGAGGCAGAGCGGGTCGCCGATGAGATCGAATCCTCGATCGAGAGCCTCGCTCCCCTCTACGTCTATCGCGACCGCGAAGGGCGCCTGCTCCAAGCGCATCTCGCACCGCTCTCCATCCCCGATGCCGTCGAGAGCCGCGAACCATCGCTGCTCGCACTTTTCGCCGAGATGCAGGCATCGGCTCCCGATCGGGGCGTCGCATCTTCGGTCGCCGCTCGTCGCGAACGACTCGTCGCACAGATCGGCAAGCGGCTCGCTGCCGACGAGCGCGATGCCGCGCAGATTCTCGGCCGCCTCGACGAGATCGCCGAACGCGATGCACTCCGCGCCGCCGGTGAAGCGATCTACGCACGCCTACATGAGGCAACGCCCGATAAACGCCCGGTACTCAAAGAGGAAGCGCAGCGGCTCTTCGAGCGCTATCGGACGCTCGGCGAGCGCGCGGAGCGCCTCGCGCCCGCCCTCGCTCGCCTTCAGGAGCGCATCGCGGCGGCACGTAGCCTGCAGTGGGAAGCCTCGCGCGTCGAGCCGGAGTTGCTTGCGGAGGTCCGCCAGGCGTTCGAGGAAGCATTCGAGCCCCGGCGTCGAGCGCTCTCGACACGCAAATCAAAGCCCCCCAAACGCGTGCCGCCGCGCGAGCTCGCCGTGCGTCCCGGCGTGCGCATTCTTATCGGAAGGTCGCCGGAGCAAAATGCCGACCTCACCTTCCGCATCGCACGCCCCGACGACCGATGGTTCCATGCCAAAGGCGTCCCCGGAGCGCACGTTATTCTGCAGTGCGATCGCGAGATTGCCGAAGATGACGAAGCGCTGAACCTTGCAGCCGATTGCGCCGCCCTCTTCTCAAAAGGGAGTGCGAGTGCGAAGGTCGATGTCGAAGTTACGCGGCGCAAACACGTCCGCAAACAACGCGGAGGAGCGCCGGGGTTGGTTTTCTATACGCATGCGC
>JAJYRI010000159.1 GCA_021794175.1 bacterium | reverse complement strand
TGCGGCTCGTACGGCGGCCTTCGCCGCGCAGTACGCGCCGAAGCCGGGAATGGGCATGACTGCGAGCCCCGAACCCATCATGGCGATCGTGCCGTGGGTAGCGCGTAGATCGGGTAGTAGCGCGCGCGTGATTCGCAACGGGCCGGCGAGATGGAGCTCCCATTGGTCGCGCAGCGCTGCGTCGCTCTGCTCCAACAAGTATCCGGCGCGCGCGGCACCGGCGTTATGGAAGAGCACGTCGACGCGCCCGAGTGCGGCACGTGCCGCTGCGGCGATGCGTTCGGGCGCATCTGCTGCGGTGACATCGCAAACGAGCGTTGCAAACGGGGTGCGATCGCCGATCTCCGATGCAAGCGCCGAAAGGCGATCGGCGCGGCGAGCGACGGCGAGTACCGCGTATCCGCGCTCTGCTGCGAGTACGGCGATCGCACGGCCGATCCCGCTGCTTGCACCGGTAACGATGAGGCCGTGCCGCTCTTTATGCGACATCGGTAATGTATCGCTCGTAATTTGCGGCGATCGCTCCGGGCATGGCGGCATAGAAGGCGGTCTCGTCGACGAACGGGGCGCGCGTTTGCGGTAACACGGTCATCTCCCGCGCGGCGAGCGCCGCTAAGGCATGCGCGACGGGCTTTAACGTTCCATCCGCGCGCACCATTCCGAAGCGAAATTCGTGCGGTGCGAGGTCGAACGGAGGAAGCGCGGCGAGCGCTTCATCGTAGTCGCTCCAGCACCACCACATCGCGCCGAGCGCGCCGCGACTCTGCAAGCGATCGACCACCGCGATACAATAGTCGGCCATCTCGCGTTCGGCGAGACAGGCAAAAGGTTTTGCTTGCTCCGGGTGCTTTTCGTTCGGCGCGCACGCGGGGTTACCGAATTCGGAGAAGAGCACCGGTTTATCCGTAAAGGAGCGCGCGAGTTCGCAAAGGTACGGAACGACCTCGGCGTCGAGACGGTCGCGCGCGAACGCGCTATAAACCGAGTATCCGTGCATCGTCGCAAATCGCCATGGAGCGGAGATGCTCGACGGACGCAGATGCCGATCGCGTTCAAAATCTTCACCGTGAATGCCGCCGGTGACGCTTACTCCGGAGCCTTCGGCAAGAATTGCCGAGAGCGCGCCGCTCCATCGCGCCGCATCCTCGGGTTGCCGCGGTTCGCGCAGGTTGGAGAACTCGTTGCCGAGATCCCAGCACCAAAGCGCGCGACGGCCGCGGGCGCGCTCGGCGATCGTGCGCGCGAAGAGCCGCTGTGCCTCGAGCAATCGCGGATCTGCGTAGAAATCTCCGATACCGTACGGGGACTCGCCGGCGAGCGTCATCGTACGAAAGCGCCCGTGCGGCGTTTTCGAATCGAGGCTCCAAGCCGGGAGCCAATTGACGCCGCTCATGTGACCGCAGAAGAGCGTCGGCATGGCGAGCAGCCCGGCGGCCTCGATTGCATCCATCGCCTCGTCGAAACGAGCGAGTGCGCTTTCGTCGATCCGATCGATCTGCGGCTGAAAGCTCTCCCAACGTAGGAAAAAGCGCACGACCTCCAAGCCGAGGGCGGCGATGCGCTTCATGTCGGCACGCCAATCGGCAGCCTCGAAGCGCTCCCAGGCGTACATCGCGCTGCGGGCGGGCCAATAATTCACGCCGAGCCGAAATCTCTCCATCGGTTCATTCCCTCCATTCGCAGCGCATCGCTGCGAGGTCGCGCCCCGGTTCGGCGCGAAACGCCTGCGCTATATGGATAGCCCGCCGCCGCTCGTCGGTATCGTCATGGGGAGTCGATCCGATTGGGAGACGATGCTTCCCGCACACGATACGCTCGTCGCACTGCATATCCCCTGCGAAATGCAGGTGCTCTCCGCTCATCGCATGCCCGATGAAATGTTTTCCTATGCCGCCGCCGCTGCCGGCCGCGGGCTCCGCGCCATCATCGCCGGGGCCGGCGGGGCCGCCCACTTACCCGGGATGGTCGCCGCAAAAACCCTGCTTCCGGTCATCGGCGTCCCGGTGCAGTCGAAAGCATTGCGCGGGATCGATTCGCTCCTCTCGATCGTGCAGATGCCGCCGGGCGTGCCGGTCGCAACGATGGCGATCGGCGGAGCCGTCAACGCGGCGCTCTTCGCCGCGCGGATGGTGGCGCTGCACGACGCACACGTCGCCGAGGCGTTACGCGCCTACGTTACGCGCATGCATGGCGATGCGGCGGCGAGTACGCCGCAATGATGCATCGTCTGGGGGTTATCGGCGGCGGCCAGCTCGGCCGAATGTTCGCGCTCGACGCCAAGCGCATGGGTTACCACGTAACGGTGCTCGATCCGCAGGAACATTCGCCCTGCGGCCAGGTCGCCGACGAGCAAATCGTCGCTTCCTACGACGATCTTGCAGCGATCGAAGAGTTGGGGAAGAAGAGCGATATCGTTACCTTCGAGTTCGAGAATATCTCGATTGCATCGATTGAATTTCTCGAAACCGCCGGTTTTCGGGTGACGCCGGGAAGCTCCGTCCTGCGGATAACGCAGGATCGTCTTCTCGAAAAGTCGCTCGTTCGCGAATGCGGAATTCCCACCGCCGATTTCGCCAAAATCGAGCGCATCAGCGACCTCTCGGAGGCGGCGATGATGGTCGGCTTTCCCGCGATCATGAAGACGGTGCGTGGCGGCTACGACGGGAAAGGGCAG
>JAJYRI010000158.1 GCA_021794175.1 bacterium | reverse complement strand
CTCGATCGATAACGATCGCCGGCAACCTCCCATCGCGCGGCAGGAGCGGGAATAGATAGCCACGCCGGTCGACCGCACACGTTCCGTCATCGGCGACGAGCCGCGCCGCCGGGTGACGCTGGTCGATGACCAGCGTCACCCGGTTGGGCAGGGAGCGACGCACGGCAACGTGGGCGATGCTCCGAATGCGCATCAGCCGCGCGGAGATGCCGGCCGAAGATTGTAACCAGATATTGACGTGGGGATCGATCGCGGCGACGGAAAGAATTCGCGCCGTTGCCACGCGGCTGTTTCCGAGTACGGTAATACCTCCGGGCCGGAACCCGCGCCAGGAAGCAGCCCACGCCAAAGCCGCCGTCAGCACCAGCAGCGCGAAAAAACCGACGAGCGCAAACGGACGGAACCGGGGCCGGCGCCCGCGACGGCGACTCATGCGCTCGCTCTTCATCGCAGCACGAACCGTTCGAGCGCTTCGCAGACGCCGTCCGCGGCAACGTCGCCGACGACTGCATCGGCAAAAGCGCGCACTTCCGGCGGTGCGTTTCCCATAGCGACGCCGATACCGGCTTGCCGCAGGATCGGCAGGTCGTTCCACGAGTCTCCGATTGCCAAGACGCGATCCATCGAAAGCCCGAGGTGCCGAACTACGAATGCCAACGCCTTGCCCTTATCGACGCCGGGATCGAGCATCTCGACGAACTCCGGATAGCTCCGCGTAATATAGAGCCGCTCCCCAAAAAGACGGCGCGCAAAGAGTTCCACGTGGGCGGCGCGTTCGGGATCGGCAATAACGACAGCCTTGGTGGCGCCTCGGCGAGCAAAACGCTCTCCTAACGGCCCGACCACCGGCGCGACGCCGGCGATGGATGCATAGAGTTCCGAAAAGCGATTGCTGCGTTCGCAGTAATATCGATCGTCGGAATAGAGCTGTAAATGGAGATCATCGGTGTTGAATGCTTCGAGAATTTCGCGTACGAGATCCGGGGCGATCGGCCGATCGAGTAGACGCTTTTGCGTCGCGTTATCGACCACCCACGCGCCTTGGTAGCAAATCGTCGGTGCGGTGAGCCCCAGTTCGATAACGAACGGCCGGGCCGCCTGAAACATGCGCCCGGTTACGATCCCGCCCGCCGTGCCCTGCGCGAGCATCGCCGTTACCGACGATCGCACGCGATCCGAGAGCTGCGCATCTCGTCCCACGAGCGTACCGTCGAGATCGAACGCAACGTAATCGATGCTCAGGATTGCATCCTCAAGCGCGCGCTCTGTGCGTGCGCGTCGAGCCCCTCGAACGCCGCGAATGCCGCAATCGCCGCCGCATCGCCGCGCATGCGCTCGGGGGAGTTTTGCACGACGCTATAGGTTCGCAGAAAATCCGCGAGCGCGAGCCCCGAAGCAAAACGCGCCGAGCCCGAGGTCGGAAGAACGTGATTCGTTCCCGCCAGGTAATCGCCGCACGCGACCGGGGTTGACTCGCCGACGAAAACCGCACCGACGCAACGGAGATGTGCGAGGTAGAATTCGGGATCTGCAACCTGGAGGCTTAAATGCTCGGGAGCGAACGCCGAGATGGTCGCCGCGATCTCACCCTTCGATTTTGCCTCAATCAGGAAGCCGCCTTCGTCGAGCGCGGCGGCGATGGTTTCCCCGCGCGGCAAACGCGCTACGTCGATCGCTTCGAGCAGTTGCGCGCAGCTCTCCAAAAGTTCGAATGAGTCGCTCAGCACGGCGACGCGTGCCCGAGCATCGTGCTCGGCCTGGGCAAGGAGTTCGGCAACGACGAGTTCGGAGGAAGCCGAAGTGTCGGCGACGACCAACACTTCCGACGGACCGGCAAGCCCGTCGATACCGACGATTCCGTAGAGCTGACGCTTCGCCTCGGTCACGTAGGCATTGCCCGGACCGACGATCTTGTCGACTGCGGCGATGCTCGCCGTGCCGAAAGCGGCGGCGGCGATCGCCTGCGCACCACCGACGGCATAGAGTTCGTCGACCTCGCAGAGACTCGCGGCAAAGAGTACCGCCGGATGCACGCGTCCGTCGCGTTGCGGGGGCGTCAGGACGATCCGACGCCGAACCCCGGCGATCTTCGCCGGAACCGCTCCCATAAGCACCGAGGATGGAAGGGCCGCGCTTCCACCCGGTGCGTAGATCGCTACCGATCCAAGCGGCTCGTGCCGGAACGCATAGGACGTTCCATCGGCGCAGCGATAGGCAATATCGTCGGTCCGCTGCCGGCGGTGGAAATCAGCGATGCGCTCGGCGGCAAGCTCGATCGCCGCGGCGACATCTTCTTGCAACGCCGAGCGTGCGACCGACGGCATCGGAATCGGCACGCGCAGATGCGTCAAGCGATACTCGGGGGCGTCGAATCGACGCGAATAATCGAGAATCGCCCGATCGCCTCGCGTTTCCACGTCGGCGACGATTTCGGCAACACGCGCCGTAAGCGCAGCATCGGCCCTCCAGCCTCGGCGGAGCACCGCGGCCATGGCGATTCGATCGTCCGCCTTGACGAATCTCACGAAGCAACGCTCCGCTGCAAACGCTCGCAAAGCTCCGAGAGCCGTGCGTATTTGCTACGATAGGCGACGGGGTTCAGAACGAAACGCGCTGTCGAGGCGGCGATTTCATCGACGACGACCATGTCGTGTTCGCGCAACGTGCTCCCCGTCGCGACGAGATCGACGATCACGTCGGCGAGGCCGACGAGCGGTGCGAGCTCGACCGATCCGTGCAACGCAATAATTT
>JAJYRI010000050.1 GCA_021794175.1 bacterium | reverse complement strand
CGAGAACAAGTATCTCGGCATCATCACCTTTACCGTGATGCTCGGGCTCATTATGGCGATTATCGACACCACGATCGTCAACGTCGCCATCGACACCATCGGCGGCAATCTCGGTGCCTCCGTCGACGAAGTTTCCTGGATCGCCACCGGATATATTCTCGCCAACGTCATCGTGATGCCGCTCAACGGCTGGCTCACCGCGATGTTCGGGCGGAAATTCTTCTACGCGGCGTCGCTGGGCATCTTCACCGTTGCATCGTTCCTGTGCGGCACCGCGCACAGCATCGACGTATTGATCTTCTACCGCGTCCTCCAGGGGATCGGCGGCGGCGCGCTCCAACCGACCGCGCAGGCGATTCTCTTCGAATCCTATCCGCCTGCGCGGCGCGGTTTCGCGATGGCGATCTTCGGTTTAGGCGCGATGGTCGGCCCGGCAGTCGGCCCGACGCTCGGCGGCTATATCGTCGATAACGCGAGTTGGCCGTTGATTTTCTTTATCAACGTCCCGATCGGCATCGCGGCGTTCATCCTGACGCTCGCCTATATTCCCGATTCGTCGCTGCACGAAAAGCCGAAAGGCGGCATCGATTTTCTTGGGCTGGGGCTCTTGACGGCCGGGCTCGCATCGTTGCAATACGTGCTCGAACGCGGCGAGCACGACGACTGGTTCTCCTCCAATACGATCGTGACGCTCTCGATCGTCGCCGTCGTCTCCATCGCGGTCTTTATCTACAAATCGATTCGCGATAAACATCCGCTCGTCGACGTGCAGGTCTTCCGCATCCCCAGCTTTACGATCGGCAGCATCATCGGCGTGATCAGCGGCTTCGGGCTCTACGGCACCGCACTGATCTTGCCGCTCTTCTTTCAGACGATGCTCGGCTTCACCGCGTTCGACACCGGCCTGGCGCTGATGCCGGGCGCCTTCGCAACGGCGATCTCGATGATGATCGTCGGGCGCATGATCGGGAAGGTCGACCCGCGCATTCTCGTCGCACTCGGGTTGCTGGTCTTCGGCTACTCGACCTGGATGCTCGGCGATCTCAATGCGATGGCCGGATACTGGGATGTCTTCTGGCCGCGCGTCATCCAGGGATTCGCGCTCGGCTTCCTTTTCGTGCCGCTCTCGACGACCTCGCTCGGCGATATTCCTCGGCACGAGCTCGCGGGTGCGACCGGCGTCTATACCCTCGTGCGCCAGCTCGGAGGCAGCTTCGGTATCGCGATCCTCACGACGCTGCTCGCGCACGAGGGGGCGATTGCGTGGAACGTGCTCGCAGCGGGCGTGACCCAGACGCACGGGCTCTCACGCCTCGCCCTAACCGCGATGGTCGCGCAGCAAAGCACGATGATCGCCTATACCTACCTCTTCCGCCTCACCGCCGTCGTCTTCGTCCTCGCAACGCCGCTGGTGTTCTTCATGAAGGCGAACCCACCGACCGGCGGCGTGCCGGTCGCGGCCCTGGCAGAGTAGCCTCGGGAAGACGGGAGGAGGCAACCCGCCCAGGAGAGAGAGGCGCCGGGGAGAATCCCAGGCGCTTCTCAGCTTTTCCGGAGGGCTCGATGCGTCTGTCCAGGTTATTCTTCCCCGCGCTCGCTGCGAGCGCGCTTTTCATATCCGCCTGCGGTGGCGGAGGAGGCGGCGGCAACCCATCGCCACCCCCGACCGCGCCGCCGACGATAACGCCGACGCTCGCGCCCTCACCGAGCATCTCGCCGAGCACAGTCCCGAGCGTTTCTCCGAGTTCCTCACCGACGCCACCGCCGCCATCGGCGAGCGCGGTGACCCTCAGTTGGACCGGTACGTGGTCGAGCAGCCTCGGCCCGAATAGCGGTTCAGCGTTGAACCCCGTCGATTTCCCGGGGACCGGCGCGACGTATAGCGTCACCGTTACACCGATAGAGCTGCAATTCAGCGGATCGTATGCGGCATCGCTCACCGCCCCGGCGACCGGCGGCGGGTGCGCCTCGTTCTCGGTCACCCCGCCCACGAGTACAACGACCTTCACCGTCATCGCAAATGCAGCGGGAGCGAGTTGTACGCTCACCATCGCGGGAGCGGCGGGAACGACGAACGCCACGCTCACACTCAACGCACCAGCCACGATCACCGGAGGCGCGCAGTAACATGCATCGCAAAACAATGAATCGCAGCATCGTTCGCAGCATCGCCGTCGGCGGCGCGCTCGGCCTGCTCCTCGCCGGCTGCCACGGCGGCGGCTCTGGCTCGCCCCTATCCGCTCTTCCGAGCGCAAAGGGCGTCGCACGGCTCACGCTCACCGTCACGCGCGGGACTGCGACGAGTTCCGGTACGCAACGCTCGCCGAAAACGATCCCTGCCGGAGCCGTCTCGGTCTCGGCGCAGATCAACGTCGGCGCTGCAGGTTCGCCGGGAAGCACGATTGCAAGCGCGAGTTGCGCGACGTTCACCGGGACCACTCCGGTCACGCTCTCGCTCACCGCTCCCTACGGCACCGATACGCTCGTCGTACAGTCGTGGAGCGGCGCATGTAACTCCACGAACACGCTCGGAACGGGTTCGGTCCTGAGCACCTTCTCGGGAACCGGCTCCGTGAGTGCACCGACCGGAGATGCCGGAGCGATCTTCACCGGAGCGACGGGGCCGATCAACCTCACCTCGGTGGCGCCGCTCTCGGCGGTGCAGTTCACGAACCTCGGCCCGGTCTGGCAAAACGTGTTGAATGCTACGACGATCTCCGGCGATCTCGCCGGCTCCGGGAAGATCCAGAGCGTCGTCGTCGATCCGAACAGTCCCAGCACGCTCTATATCGCGGGCGGCGACGGCACCGGATTCGAGGTGAACGTTTCATCGGGAATCTACAAATCCATCAATAGCGGTACGACCTGGACGCCGATCGGCTACGACACCGGCCTCGACGATACGCGCGTCAACGGTCTGATTGCCGTTAACGATGCGGGAACCACGATCTTGCTCGCCGCGACGGAGTTCGGCGGTATCTATCGCTCGGCCGACGGCGGTTTGACGTGGACACAGGTCGACACAGCCGCACCGGCGATGCAATTCGCGCAACTCGGAAACACGATTTACGTCGCCGATAGTGCCGGCGTCGAGCAATCGACCGACTACGGCGTAAGCTGGAGCGCCGCGGGCGCCGGCTTTAGCTCGGCCGGCAACGCCTACGGCACCGGCGCGAACAGCATCGCTGCGGCGCCACCGAACACGCTAATCGCCGGCGACTTCAACGGCTATACCTGGAGCTTCAACGGCACGAGTTGGACGAAGGGCGGGCAACTCGCCGCGACCGCGCTCGGTTGCGGAACCGGCGGTAACAGCGCCCCCGCAGCAGTGCACACCATCGCGATCGATCAGAGTACGCCGAGCACCGTCTGGGCGACCGGGTGGTCGTGCACGATGGGCGGCACCGCCGTCTCGCAGGAGCTCTACCTCTCCACCAACGGCGGAACAACCTGGAACAATGTCGCAACACAGGCCAGTAGTACCGGTACGGGCGGCAATCCGGCCGGTTACTACGGCTCGCAGATGCTCGCCGATAGCAGCACCGTCGCGCATGAGATCTACATGGGCGCGGAGTTTACCGAATGGAGCGCGCTCCCAGTCGCCGGGACGCCGCCGGCGGCAAGCTATACGCCGGTCAGCGGTCAGACATCGAGGACGCAAGGCAATACCTACGGCGACATGCGCGGGCTCACCGTCCTCCCCAACGGCAGCGGCGGCGATATGTGCTACATCGCCGCGGATCAGGGTCTCTACTATCAGAGCACCTGCGGGCAAAGCCCCGGACTCCCGACGCCGCTGACCGGCGGTCTCTCGACGAACTATCTCTACGGCTTCGGTGTCGGCGGCAGCGTCGGCAAAGAGACCATCATGACGACGATCCAAGATTTCGGCCCCGCTGCAACTGCGGCGAACGGTAACGGCGGGGGACTTGCGGCGAGCGATTGGACCGGTTCGTTCGGCGGTACCTCCTCGCTCGGGGAAGGCGGTGACGCCGAGATCAGCCCCTTCAACGCAAGCGACTGCGTCGTCTCGCAGACCTCCGCACCCGCACTCAACTACTCCACCGACGGCTGCCTCTCGTTCAATCCGTCGAGCCCGAGCACGCTGGCGAGCGTTTCGAGCCTCTCGTTCTCGCGGAAAACTCCGGGCTTGCTCTTCATCGCCGATGGCACCGGAGGGCTCTACAAATCGACCGACGACGGAGCGGTTGCAACGCAAGTGAGCGGTGCGAACGCATTGCTGAACGGTGGATACGGAGTCAGCTTCATCCGCGTCGATCCGGAGAACGATAACAACCTGTTCGCGATCGTGACCAATGCCTCCAGCGGCGCCGGCACGATCGAGTATTCGACGAACGGCGGCGCGACCTGGACGGCAACGCAGAGCACCTTCACCACCGCGCCGGCGGCGCTCGCCATCGATCCGCAGAACTCGCTCGATATCGTTGCCGTCGGCGGCTTTGGAGCATTGACGATCTATACCTCGAGCAACGGCGGTGTCACGTTCACCGGTAGTCAGCCGGGCGGACTCTCCGTCGCACGACAGATGATGTCGGTACTCGCGCGGCGCAGGGAGACGTTCCCGTTGCGCTTCGCACCGCCGCGTCCGCCGTGGCGCTTGGGCGGAATCAACGGCCGCCTCTCGCCGCCGGTCGCACCGGAACAATGGGTCCAGGCAACGATCGCGCCGCAGTACGCGACCTCGCTGGAGTTCAACCCCGCCGCGCCGGCGGGTCAGGATCCGATTCTCGTGCTCGCAACCGGGTACGGCCTCTACGGCTCGGGCGATCTCGGAACGACGTGGACGCGTCTTGACGGCGGCACGAATCCAACGACGATCTCGCGTCGCTTTACCAAGGTGGAGTGGCTCGACGGCTATCTCTACGCCTCGACCGACGGGCAAGGGTTGCTGCGCTCGAACGAACCGCTGCAGTAAATCCAGGAACCGCCCCCGAGTAGGGCGCCGAGCGCGCCCTACTCCGCAAAACGATAGCGCCCGTATCGCCCGATGCGGGCGCTATCCTTTCTGCGGCGCGATCAATCGAGCGGCGCTACCGTGCGCTCCATCTCGACGTGCAAGATTCCGGCGTCAAGAAACTCCGGGCCATGTGCGTCAAACCCCGCGCCTTCGTAAAAGCCGCGTGCGTGCGTCTGCGCGTGTAAAACGACGCGCCGATAGCCGCGTCTCTGTGCCTCGGCAACGAGGGCATCGAGCAGCGCGCGTCCGTATCCCCGCCCGCGATGTGTGGCGAGAACGGCCATCCGTCCGATCTGCGCCGCGCCGTCGGGACGCGCAAAGAATCGCCCGGCAGCGACGGGACTCCCCGCCTCGGCGATCAGCGCGTGGCAGGCGCTCGCATCGCTGCGGTCGTGCGCGTCGATCTCTTCCTCTTCGGGGACCCGTTGCTCGCGCACGAAGACCGCGCGCCGCACCTCGAAAGCCCGCAGCATGCGCTCGTTATCTGCGACACCGAAGAGCTCTACCACCATGACGGCGAACTTCCGCCCCCATGACCGAACTCTCCTCGCTCGCCGGCAAAACTCAGCGCGTTCGGATGCGGCGATGAGCGAGCGCATCCATCGCGTCCATCTCGCGACGGGGTTATTGCGACGGGGCGACTCAGTCTTGTTGGTCGCCTCGCAATACGCATTCCCGCGGGAGCCGCTCTGGGGACTTCCCGGCGGCCATCAGCGCGGGCGCGAGTCGCTCGCGCGTTGCACCGAGCGGGAATGTTACGAGGAGACCGGGCTCGTCGTGCGTTGCGGCGAGTTGCTCTATATGAGCGAAAGCTACGACGGCAACACGCAGTATCTCAACAGCACGTTTGCTATCGAGGGTGACGGCGCTCCGCGCGTTCCCGAACGCGACGATCGCGTCGTCGCCGTCGAATTCGTTGCCATCGGCGATATCGCCACGCGCATGGCGGTCGCCGTCGTGCGCGAGCCGCTCCTCGCGACATTGCGCAAGCCCGGCGAGCGCCGCTACTTCTTCTTTCCCTCGGCCGACGTGAGCGTTCGGTACGGGCGGTCGCGCCAATCGCGTGCTTCTAAGACGTGAGAGAGCACGTCGACAGGTTGCCCACCGACGGTTGCACCACGCGGTAACGTAATATCGCGGGTGAAACCCAATCGTTCGAGCACCGCGATCGAGGCGAGGTTTTGCGGAACGCAATACGCGCAGACGCGCTGCAAGCGAGCGACGGTAAAGGCTTCGTCGAGCAACGCGCTCACGGCTTCGGTCGCATAGCCGCGACCGCGGAATTCCGCGAGCAGCGTATAGCCGACCTCTCCGGCACCGGGCTCGCGCTCCGGAATGCGTAACGAGACCCAGCCGGCGTTCTCACCGCTATCGCGCAGCACCACGAGCCATTCGTAGCGTCCGTGCTGCCCCGAGCCGAGGTGCAGCGGGCGGCGCGAAACACTTTCGACGAAAGCGGTCAGTCGAAGCCCGGGCAGATCTTGGTATGCGCGCAGATCGGCAGCCTGAAGGATCTGCCATAATTGGTCGGCGTTGAGCGCGCTGACCGGCTCGAGCCGAAGCCGTTCGGTCAGCATTACGCGCATCGGAGCGCCCCCTTGTCGATGCACCGGCCGCGCGTGAAGGTGCCTGCGGAGGATCTACGATGATACCGATAGCCACTGCCTACCACGCCGACGGCCGCTGCGAAGTCGCTTTCGCCGGGCGCGTCCTCGACGCGCCGCATTTCTTTTTCGGAACGAAGACGCAATGCGAGCACGAGGCGTTCGATGCAAGCACCGTCGCCGGTCCCGTCGAGATCGTCGACAACGTCGGGCTCGCGCCGCGCATTCCGGTGCATCCCGGCGACCGTATCGAGGTTCGCGGCGAGATGGTTCACGACAGCGACCGCACCGAACCGATCGTGCACTGGACGCATCGCGACCCGGCGGGGCGGCATATCGACGGCTTTATCCGCGTTCATGGAGAGACCTATGCGTGACGCGCGCGTTCGCGGGCTGCGGCAACATCGCGTCGGAATTCATCGGGGCCGAAGGCTTTAAAGGCGTTGAGGATCTCTTCGTAGCGAGGGTCGAGCAGCGAGGTGCTCTGGACTTCGAGCACACCGTTCTTCGAACGCGCCGCGTCGATATGCATCGTGTGATACTGCGCCGCCGTCGTCGCCCAGAAATGCGGATTGCTAAAGACGACGGTGCGGCTTCCGCTCTTGCCGCCGACACTCTGCTTTACGACCAGCGTGTACACCGGATCCTCTTTCGAGCGCGGTTTCTTGTCGGTAAGTTTCCAAAGCCCCTTGGTTTCGAGCGACTCGAAGAAAAACGAGACGTTATACGTCGCATGCGGCGGCTGCGTCACCCGGACGAGCAAGCCTCGGTAGCTGCGAACGTCGTAGCGATACCGAGAGACGCCATTGATATCGGTGATATGGTAGCGCTCTTCGTAGATCGGCGGCTTCGGATAGCGTATCGTCAGCGTAAGATCGATCGTACTGGGGGCGTGAGCGACCCGAACCACCCCATTCCAGCGGCTCAACTCGTCGGCGGCGTAGAAGTTCCAACCCCACACCACCAAGATCGCCGTAACGACCGCCATAAAGATCGGAAAGCTATAGCGCCGCATCGGCTCGCTCGCTCTCAGAACGTTGCTGCGCATCGAGAACGCGATTGACGAGCGCATCGGCGAGTTTATTCTGTCGGCGCGGAACGTGCCCGATATCGACGCGTTCGAAATCGCGCAGCAGCTCCAGCGCTCGGCGGTGCAACGGCTGAAGCGCCGCGTTCTTCACGCGGTATTCCCCGAGCAACTGTTTGACCACGAGTTCGGAATCGAGCCGCACCGTCAGCTCTCGCACCCCAAGGCGCACCGCGGCTTCGAGCCCGGCGAGGAGACCGTTCCACTCGGCAACATTGTTGGTTGCATGTCCGAGATAGCGAGACGCCTCCTCGATCACCGTACCGCGATCGTCGATGAGCACCGCTGCACCGGCCGCGGGGCCGGGGTTACGGCGAGCGCCTCCATCGGCGAAGAGGGTAACGTGACGGGGAGTCCGAGCGTCCATAATGCCTCGATTAGCCGAATCGTTATGGATTTCCGGCTCGAATGTCAGGAGCATACGCCCGTTCGCTCGAAAAGTACCGGTATTATGGGGGGCCGCACGCTCGATCGCACGCTGCTGCTGCACGTCGGAACGCACAAGACCGGCACGACCGCGCTGCAGGAGATGCTCATCCATAACCGTGACGGCTTCGCGGCACACGGAATTACGATCCCCGAAACAGGGCGCGTTTACCATACTCCGGAGATCTACAGCCCCGGGCACCACGGCATCGCCTGGGATATCGCCTCGGCGAACCCGGCCGGCCTCCTTGCGCAGCTGATCGACGAGTTGCACGCCGGCGGCGCTCGTACCGCTATCATCAGCAGCGAGGAGTTCCATCCTCTCCACCATCGCAGCGAAGCGTTCCCGGCTCTGCGGGCGGCTCTCGAGAGCGCCGGTTTCCGCACGATCGTCGTACTCTACCTGCGAGCGCAGGCGCGATACGCTGAATCGCTCTTCCAGCAGCACCTGCGAGATCGCCGGAACCCATCGTTTGCCGAGCACATCGCGGAACTTTTGGATCGCGGCCGCATGGAGATCGAAGATCTGCGCTTTGAGTTCTTTTACAGCACCCTGCTCGATTCTCTGGCTCGCTCCTTCGGCCCGGAGAATATCGTCGTGCGCCCCTACTTGCCCGATCGTGGCCCGGAGTACATCCACCAGGATTTTCTACGCATCATTGCCGCGGTGCACGGCCCCTTCTCCTTTCCGTTAGCGGCGGCAATCGCCAACGAACGTTTCACCTTGCGCGCCCTCCTGCAGGCGCTCTACCGGAACTTGCATGATGGAGCATTCCTCGCCGACGAGCAACTCGATACATTCGTTCGCACGCTTCAACCACAATTCGATCCGCAGCTTCTCGACCACCGTTTTTTGCTTCTCTCCTACGCTGAGTCGGTTCGATTTCTCCAGCGTTTCGCCGCCGACAATTCCCTGGTGCAAGCACGCGCGGGAGCGCGCATTCCCTTTCAGTCGCTCGCCGATATTCCGCCCGCCGAGCACTCCATCTGGCTCGAATCGTCCATGCAGCGCCGCCTCTTTCAGCAACTGCGCGAGGCCTGGTCCTAAAAAACGAGAGGGGAGCCGCAACGCCCCCTCTCGCCCTCGAAACCAACGCCGGCGGCGTTAGCCCCCTTTGACCTCGATGCGCTTGGGCATGAGCGGTTTAATCGGCGTGAGCTCGACTTTCAGGATGCCTTTATCGATGCTGGCCTTAACGGCGTTTGCATCGAGATCCTGCGGCAGCGTCACGGTCCGTGAAAACGAGCCGCTGCGCATCTCGCGGCGATGGTAGCGGGCATCTTTGATATCGCTGCGCTCGCTGTGCGTCCCCGAGAGTGAGACGGTGTTCCCGCTGACTTCGACGTTGATATCGCGCGGCTCGAAACCCGGAGCCGCCAGCTCGACGACGAATTTCCCGTCTTTCTCATAGAGATCGAGCGGCGTTGCTCCGACGTAGTTGAAACGTGGGAACGTGAAATCGAGCAACGGCTCGAATACCTCGTCGATCGTAGCGATGTTACCATTGCGTGGTTTAACTAACGACATGATGTTCTTCCTTTCTTTTTGTCGAACGTTATGATTTTTTTACGCCTGCTTGGGCGAGCCGACGCATCGTTTTTACGACGCTGTCGGGATTGAGAGAGATCGAATCGATGCCAAGCCCGGCGAGATAGGTGGCCATCTCGGGATAGTCGGATGGTGCTTGGCCGCAAATCCCCACGTAACGCCCGTTCCGTTTTGCACCGACCACCGTCTGACGGAGCATCTCCATAACGCCGGGGTCACGTTCGTCGAATTGCTGGGCCAAGAGCTCCGAATCTCGATCGATTCCGAGCACGAGTTGGGTAAGATCGTTCGAGCCGATCGAAAAGCCGTCGAATCGCGTCGCGAACGCATCTATTTGGATGACGTTATTGGGGATCTCGCACATGACGTAGATCTGCAAACCCTTCTCGCCGCGTCGCAACCCGAGCTCGCCCATTCGTGCGAGAACGAGATCGGCTTCGGTCGTCGTGCGACAGAATGGGATCATGAGAATCACGTTCTCGAATCCCATCTCCTCGCGGACGCGACGCATGGCCGCGCACTCGAGCGCAAAGCCGTCGGCGTAGCTCGGATGCGTGTAGCGCGATGCCCCTCGCAGTCCGAGCATGGGGTTGGCCTCGGCCGCTTCAAATGCCGACCCGCCCAGGAGCTGGGCGTACTCGTTACTTTTGAAATCCGACATCCGGACGACTGCCGGTTTCGGATAGACGGCCGCAGCGATGGTCGCAACGCCTTCGGCGAGCTTCTCGATGAAGAATTCTCTCGGGCTCGTGAATTGCGCGGTCCGTTGCCGAATCGCTTCGGCCGCGCCGCTCTCGGTGACACGCTCGGGGTGCGCGATGGCCATCGGATGGATACCGATCTCGTCGGAGACGATGAACTCGATGCGTGCGAGCCCAACACCGTCGTTCGGTAGCATTCCGCGGGCGAACGCCTTGTCGGGGTCGGCAAGCGTCAACATGATCGCCGTAGCCGGCTTTTCGAGCGCTCCGATATCGATCCGCTCGACTTCGAACGGCACGCGGCCCGCGTACACGTTGCCTTCGCCGCCGCTCGCGCACGAAACCGTGACCGTCTCGCCTGCATGCAGGACGGAGGTCGCATTTCCGGTTCCGACGATCGCGGGAATGCCGAGTTCTCGCGCAACGATTGCCGCATGACAGGTCCGCCCGCCGCGATCGGTGACGATCGCCGCGGCATCTTTCATCACCGGCTCCCAATCGGGAGTCGTCGTCTGCGAGACGAGTACCTCGCCGGGTTTAAATGCGGCGAGATCGGCACGCGATGCGACGATGCGCACGGGACCGACGGCGATCGTCGTTCCGACAGCGCGACCGGCGACCAAGGGCTCTGTGACCTTCCCGAGGTGATACTCTTCGATGCGGCGCGTGTCGCGCTGCGATGCGACGGTTTCGGGGCGCGCTTGAACGAGATAGATGTGCCCGTCGATGCCGTCTTTCGCCCATTCGATATCCATCGGCGTCGGCCGCTGCGCCAACGCGCTGTAATGGCGCTCGACGATCGAGCATTGTTCGGCGAGTCCGAGCACTTCTTCGTCGCTCAGGCAGAATTGTCGCCGCTCCGGGCTCGGCGTTTCGAGGTCGATCGTCGTCGAGCGCAAGCGATCGCCCGGAGCAAATACCAGCATGCGCGCTTTCTCGCCGAGTCGCCGGCGCAGTACGCGCCGGAAGCCTTTTTCCAACGTCGGTTTGAAAACGTAAAATTCATCGGGATCGACTGCGCCGGAAACGATATTTTCCCCAAGACCGTACGAACCCGTAATAAATATGACGTCGCGGAAACCGCTCTCGGTATCCAGCGTGAACGCAACGCCGCTCGCGGCGCGGTCCGAGCGAACCATCTTCATGATCCCGACCGAGAGCGCGATCCGAAAATGGTCGAAGCCGCCGTCGATACGATAATGAATCGCTCGCTCGAGAAAGAGACTCGCGATGCCCTGTCGATAGGCCTCGACGATCATCTCCTCGCCCGCTACATTGACGAAGCTCTCGTGCTGCCCCGCAAAACTGGCGTTGGGCAAATCCTCCGCGGTCGCCGAAGAGCGGACGGCGAAGGTCGTCGCGTCGCCGTACTGCGCGCGCAACGCACGGTATCCGACCAATATCTCCTCACGAAGATCGTCGGGGATCGCGGCGTGCGCGACCGCATGGTGAGCCCGATGCGAACGCTTCGAAAAATCCTCAGGCTTCGCCCAGTCGAGACCGTCGAGCGCCTCGTGGAGTACCGGGAGCAGTTTATTGCTTTCGAGGACGTAGCGATAGGCATCGGCGGTCACGGCAAAGCCGTTCGGGACGAGGATGCCCGCGGAGCTCAGGCGGGAGTACATCTCCCCCAGGGAGGCGTTCTTGCCGCCGACCGCTGCGACATCGGCATTGGAGATCGTCGAAAACGGCCGAATGAAGCGCGAGGCGCTCAAGCGATCCGGCCCGACGGCGGTTTCGGTCATACTCTGCATGCTTTTTACTCTATCGCCCGGCAACGCGTCTTTTGAGAACCCGCATTCACGCGGATTTCCTCGCGCTCTCAGGTTCGAGCGCCATGATAGCGCCACTATGAACGGCTTTCGCTTTATGAACCGTGCCGACGCCGGGCATCGCCTTGCGATACTGCTGGAGAGCTCTGCCCGCCGCCGCGACACCGTCGTCCTCGCCCTCCCTCGCGGGGGCGTCCCGGTCGCCTATGAAATCGCTGCGGAGTTGCATCTACCGCTCGACGTTTTCGTCGTGCGTAAGTTGGGGCTCCCGGGACACGAGGAATTAGCGATGGGCGCGATCGCCGCCGATGGACGCGTTATCCTCGATGACGCGCTCATCGCTGCGGCGCGTATCTCGCAAGCGCAGATCGCCGCGGTCGTCGCTCGCGAGAGCCTCGAGGTGCAGCGACGGATTCGCATGTATCGCGACGGACGTGCGGAGCGCTCGCTGAAAGGGCAGGTCGTCATTCTCGTCGACGACGGACTCGCGACGGGCTCGACCATGAGCGTAGCGATCCACGCGGTGCGCGCGCACGATCCGAGCTCCGTCATCGTCGCGGTTCCGGTCGGATCGCGCGAGGCATGCGACGATATCGAATCGCTCGCCGATACATTGATTTGTCTGCTCCAACCCGAACCATTTGACGCGGTAGGAGCCTATTATCAAGATTTCACGCAGACCGGCGATGACGAAGTACGTCGTTACCTCGCCGAGGCCGCACTCACGGAGGCAGGGCGATGGCTCGCAGTTTAACAAGGCGCTTGAGCGACAACCTGGTGCCGCTCACCGGCAACGCCGCCGACACCGCCGAATTGTTTTCCTCGATCGCCGAGGCTCGCGCGATCTCTATCGGCGAGTCGTCCGAGACATTCCCGAGTGGAGAATAGGGAGAAGAGAACGATATGCGAGGATTGGTTCTTCATTCGTGGATACCGAAGCGTTAGCATGACGGCATTATGAATATCCTCAACATTCAACGGGTCGCACTTGCTGCGGTGCTCACGCTCGGGATCATGGCGGTCTCTTCACCCGCTACCTCGCGGGGAGTCGCGCAGGTAGCTCCGCAAAGCACCATGATGCCGATGCCCGGCATGGGCGGCGGCCCGGGCGGAAACGGGCGCTGCGGCGACATGGGCGGCATGGGCGGCATGATGGGCAGCGCAACGACGCCGTCGGAGATCGCGATGCGCGATGCGATGATGAGCGGGATGGGGGCCCGAAGCGGCGAGCCGACGGCGTGGTCGGGGAACCCCGATCTCGATTACGTTACGATGGCCTTGCGGCACGCTCGCGTCACGCTCGCGCTTGCACGAGCCGAGGTAAAATACGGAAAAGAGAAGAGTGCCGTTGCCTTCGCTCGAACGACGATTGCGACGCAACGCACCGCAATCGCAAAGCTGGAAGCGATGCTTCAGTCAATGCATCGCTAATTCGCGCGCAACGCCGCGCGAACGGAAAGCCCACCGAAATGATTGCTCGGCGGGCTTTCCTTATGCCCGCTCTGCCGCCGAGCGGCCGATGCGCATCGCGGCGATGAGCGCCTGAAAGGCCGGAACGTACGTCGGAGCGGTAAAGCGGAGCGACCGCCCCCCGGATCGAGCGAAGCCTGGAACGAGCGCAATATAATCGGCGCATTCGACGCTCGCGCTCTCGATCTCCAGCGTGACCGGCCCTTCGACGCGAAACGGACGCGCCTGCCCCCGACGCTCGACCGCGGTTCGAGCCGTCTCGGCGATCAACGCGATTGCCGCGGCCGGTGTTAACGAATCGGCCGAATAGTAATCGATGGAGCGCTTAACTTGAGCGAACTCGGCCCACGGGAGATGCCGGCGAACCGCGTTGCAGACCGCGTCGTCGCCGGTAACCAAAAGCACCGGGACGCCGAATTCTCCAAGATAGGCCGCGTTGAGCAATGCCTCGTCGAATTCGACGCCATTGATGCGCACGCTATAGAGCACGTTCGGCGAGTAGGTATGGGCGAGCACCGCGCGCTCCACGCCGATTCCGGCGTGATAGCCGGTAAAAAACGCTCCGTCAAAGCCCTCGTCGCCCCCCTGTACCATCGAGTAGGCCTTGCGATATCCCGAGAGCACGCGAATATCATCCGGTAATTCGTCGAAGAGCAAGTTGTGCATCTGCGAGTGGGAATCGTTGACCAACACATCGCATGGCTCGGCGAGGCGCGCCCCTTCGATGGCGGCGCGAACTTCGCGCGACATCCATCGCCGGTAGATCGGATACTCGGTAACGTTTTTCGGATCGCACTGATCCCACGAACAGACGCCCGCAGTGCCTTCCATATCGCACGATAGATAGAGTTTCATCATCGGCGGGCTTCGTGGGGGCGTCCCTCGGGGGCCTGCACAGGCCTCGAAGCAGAGGCGTTGGAATGAACCGCGCATGAACGAATCGGTATCGCCCCGGGCCTTCGGCGCGCTCCTCTGTGCACTCGTTGCGTTGCTAGGAATCCTCCTTCTTCCCCGTCGCGCCGCCGCGATACCCGTCTTTGCCAACGGTCAAGGCGGAGCGAACTGTGCGCTCTGTCATACCGTCGTTCCACGACTCAATGGGTACGGCCGCTACGTCCTGGCAACCAATTTCTCGCGCGGCCTCAACCGGCATCTTCAGATGATGCAAAATCGCTCGCTTCCCGTCGCACTGGAAGCAACCGCAAACGCCTCGCACCCCGCTCCGAGCGGGCTGCCGACGCTCTCGAGTTCGCTGGTACAATGGCTCTCGGCCGGATTTCTCGGCAAAGATTTTTCGTACTTTGCAACCGTCCCGATGGTGAGCGGCGGATTTCCAAGTGCCTCGGTCGATCAACTCTGGATCGCCGATAACGGATTGGATCGCGGCCACGGCAGCCTTCAGGTCGGCCGATTCGCAACGCCGCTCTTTGCGCCGTGGATCAGCCAACCGCTCTCGCTGAGCGGATACGGCATCGCGAGCATGCAGGTCGGATCGAATGCGGCGACGATCGCCGACAACCGTTGGGGCGTTTCCTACACGCAGGTCGGCGCGAACGATGTGATCGGCAACATCGCCTATCTCTCCGGCAACGGAGCGCTCGAACGCG
>JAJYRI010000157.1 GCA_021794175.1 bacterium | reverse complement strand
CAACGATGGGAGAGACGATGCTACCGATGCGTACGTTGGGAAAAGAAGGGCTGACGGTCTCGGCGCTGGGCCTGGGCTGCATGGGCATGAGCCAGTCGTACGGCACGCCGGAGGAGCGCGACGAGCGCGAATCGATCGCGACCGTGCACCGAGCGATCGAACTCGGCGTGACGTTCTTCGATACCGCCGAAGCCTACGGGCCCTACGCGAACGAAGAGTTGCTGGCGCGTGCGCTGCAGGGCCAGCGCGAGCAGGTGACGATCGCTACGAAATTCGGTTTCCGCTTCGGCGAGAGCGGCATCAGCGGCGTCGATAGCCGCCCCGCTCACGTGCGCGAGGCGGTGGAGGGCTCGCTGCGACGGCTCGCGACCGATCGCATCGACGTGCTCTACCAGCATCGCGTCGATCCCGCGGTGCCGATTGAAGAGACGGTCGGTGCGATGAGCGAGCTCGTGCGCGAAGGCAAGGTGCGCTATCTCGGCTTATCGGAGGCCGGCGCGCAGACGATTCGGCGCGCGCACGCGGTGCACCCGATCTCGATGCTGCAGAGCGAATATTCGCTCTGGGAGCGCAACCTCGAACACGAGATCGTTCCGGTGCTGCGCGAACTCGGCATCGGGTTGGTGCCGTTCTCCCCGCTGGGGCGCGGATTTCTCACCGGATCGGCGAAGCGCGCCGAAGAGTACCCGGAGGGAGATTTCCGGCGCAACGACCCGCGCTACCAAGGCGCGAATTTCGATGCGAACATGCGCGCGGCGAGCGCGGTGCGCGACACGGCGACGCGCATGGGTGCGACACCGGGGCAGATCGCACTTGCGTGGCTGCTGAACAAAGGCCCCGATATCGTGCCGATTCCAGGCACGAAGCGGCGGAGCTATCTCGAGGAGAACGTCGTTGCAGCGGAGATCGAGCTCGCTAGCGCCGAGATGGACGCGCTCGACGCCGCGCTTGCACCCGAGAAGGTCGCGGGACCGCGCTACAACGCCTCGCAGATGGCGATGATCGACCGGTAGCGGTGGAAGGGCGGCGTTAGCGATGCAGAGCGAACGCGACGCCGATTACTGCGCCAATGATGAGCGCAGTCTGCCCGGTCATTGCTACGATCAGCGAACGGTGGCCGGCGGTCATCTCGGAACGGAGCGTACCGAGGCCCGCAGTCATCTTGGAGTCTAGCGTACCGAGGCCCGCAGTCATCTCGGAGTGGAGCGTCCCGAGGCCGGCGCTCATCCCGGAGCGGAGCGTCCCGAGGCCGGCGCTCATCTCGGAGCGGAGCGTACCGAGGCCGGCGCTCATCTCGGAGCGGAGCGTACCGAGGTCGGCGTTCATCTCGGAGCGGAGCGTACCGAAGCCGGCGTTCATCTCGGAGCGGAGATCGCCCAGGCCGGCGTTCATCTCGGAGCGGAGACCGCTCAGGCCGGCGCCGAGTTCGCGGCGTAGTTCCGCCAGATTCCCGTCAAGGGAAGTTAGCCGGTCGGCGACCTGTTCGTAGGCGCCTTCCAGGCGTGAGGTGCGTTCCTCGTGAGGCTGTGCGGTCATCCCGTTCTCCTTCGCCTATCCTATCACTCGAAGTGGTGCTGGTGACAAGGGGGCCCGTGCAAAGGGAAACAAGATCGTGCGTAAGCGACCTGTGCGGACTCGCGAGGGCGCCCCCAAACCGAAATCGCGTCACATCCGGCAGCGTGGATCGAGGCCGTTCAAGCGGTCACCTCGAAAACGAAAATAGAGGTAGCGCAACCGACGGAGGTGACAAGTGATCGCTCAAAAGCCCCTTCCGCGCTCAAAATTTGCAAGCGTCGCAGAGCGGTTGTTTTTTTGCCGCCATACCGATGATGTGCGCGAGATTGCTTTTAGAAACGCCGATGTTGAGGCGGCGGCCGATGAACTGGGCTACGCGGTAGACGAGCAACTCAGCGATTTCTTCATAGCGTATGTATTTCATAAACCGTTGCCGCGAAGCATTCGCGCCACGGCCCCGAGGGATTTCGAATGGAGAATGATAAACGATTCTCCAGACCGCTATCGTTTTGCGCTTCGCACGAATTTTTGTGTTATCCCAGATAAAATGGTTGCCGAATATAAAGTTAACGAAGGGATGATCGGCGAGCGGCAGCCTTGCAGTCAAATGAGCAAGGGGGAGCTTTTTGAGGTCATTCATGCGAATCGTTTGGTAGAGCGATTTACTGGCCTTAGATGCATGTCGCAAGAAATGGACGTATGCGCGGAAGTGTTGTTAGGATTTGGAACGGCGGAAACGATCCGACTAACAATCGACGTCCTTTTGTTCGGCGAGAGCCAGCAAGGGACTCAGTATGTTATGCCAATATATTACGCTTCGGAAAATGAGCCGCTAAATTCGCAGGCTATTGACCTTCACTCACGACTGTTGCGCAACCGATATCCAAACTTTATCTACTCGCCGCTGGCTGCGCAAGGCATCGGCGAAAACGTAATTGCGCTATTTTCTTTAGAAATTGGGTACGATGGCATCCGCAAGGGACCCGAGCGTCACTATAGGCTTATAAGAACTGCGGACACACAATGCATCGCCTAAAAAGGACGTACACGATGATTAGCGCGCTAATTGTTTGTAGATTACTTTGAAGAAAACCGATAGTAAGCTAGACGACGATTCGCGAAGCCATCTTTAGAGAGGTGGCCCCGGGTAGCTGGACAGCGCCGTAAGTGGTGACTTCGCTCCGTCGAAGGCGAAAGAGCCTTCAAGAAGGAGCATATCTTGGGAAAACGCACCCGCCGTAACCACTCGCCGGCCCTCA
>JAJYRI010000049.1 GCA_021794175.1 bacterium | reverse complement strand
TCCTCATTATGCCGTGGATCGCACTTTTTATGCCGCCGCTCGGAATTCCAATCCTCGCCGTTGCCTCGGTGCTCTTTGTTGCGGCACTCGCGCATTACGAAGGCGAGATCCTCCACGAGCGCTTCGGCGCCGACTACGAACGCTATGCCCGTGCGGTCCCCGCACTCTTCCCGCGGCTCGTACCGATCGCCGCCGATCCTCGCGCACCGAAAGCCGACGTAGGCGAAGGGCTACGCTCCGAAATCTTCATGCTTTCGTTCGCGCTCATCGCCGTTGCAATAGCGATCGCTCCCGGACTGCTCGACGTGCGGTGGATCTGGGCGATCGCGCTGCTCGCCTATTTCGTGCAGCGGATCCTTGCCGGCCCGGCGCGCAGCGGCGAGGACGCCGGCGCGCAACCGGGCTCCTAATCGAGGCTACGCGCGCAGTTTATAGCCGACCGCGATCATACGCAGGGCGATCGCCACGGCGACCACGGCTAGGGCCGAGATCGCACCTAACGAATAGCCGAGCGGCAGATAACCGTTGCCGGTGTAACTGTACCGGAAGGCGTCGATGATATAGAAAATCGGATTGAAAAGTTCGATCGAGCGAAGGTTTTCCGGCAACATCGTCGCCGAGGTAAAGACACCGCCGACGAACGTCAGCGGCGTGATGACGAAGGTCACGAATGCGGCGATATGATCGAAGCGCTCGGCCATCAATCCGAAGATCAATCCTAACGACGAAAAGAGCGTCGTTACGATGACGATGCAAAGAACGGCAAGCCACCAATTCTGCGGCACGGCGTGAACCAGCAGCACCCCGAGCCCACCGATGAGCAGCGCGATTAAGAATGCTCGCGCGAGGCTCCCCATGAGGAAGCCTACAAGAATCTCTCCGGCGGCAAGCGGCGCGACCAACAACTCTTGGATCGAGTTCATGAATCGGCCCTGGAAGAACGAACTCGCGCACTCGTCGTACGCCGTCGAGATCGTCTGCAACATAATGAGCCCCGGAATGAGAAACTGCGCGTAGCTGACTCCACCGACGTTTTGGATGCGGCTGCCGATCGCCAGGCCGAAGACGAAAACGTAGAGGATCGTCGTAATTACCGGCGGCCAAACCACCTGATTGATGACTTTCAGCGAACGCACGATTTCACGCTTCGCGACCGTTAACAGCCCGACCCAATTCACCAGTTTTGCTGCGCTCATCGCGTCAACTCCAAAAATACGTCTTGCAGATCGCGGTCGCGGACGAGATCGCTCGTGTCTTGTTCGGTGACGATTTTTCCCGCGCGAACGATGGCGATCCGTTTGCAGAGCGCCTCCGCCTCTTCTAAATAATGCGTGGTCAGGACGATGGTCGTGCCTTCGGCATTCAGCCTCCGGAGCAGATCCCAGAGTTCGAGGCGCAACTCGACATCGACACCAGCCGTCGGCTCGTCGAGTACGAGCAGTTTGGGCTCGTGGATCAGCGATCTCGCGATCATGAGGCGACGTTTCATGCCGCCGGAGAGTTTCGTGTATTCGCCATTCGCTTTATCCGAGAGCGAGAAGCGTTCGAGCAGATCGTCGGCGCGCGCGCGCACCTTTGCGCCGCGAAGCCCGAAGTACCCCGCTTGATAGATGAGGATATCGCGAATCGAAAGATAGCGGTCGAGGTTGATCTCCTGCGGGCAGAGACCGATCAGTCGGCGCGATTCGCGCCACTGCCGCTCGGTGTCGTAGCCGAAGACCCGGATGCTCCCCGCAGTCGGACGCACGAGCCCGACGCAGGCTCCGATCGTCGTCGTTTTGCCGGCCCCGTTCGGCCCGAGAAAACCAAAAAAAGCTCCTTGCGGCACTTCCATGGAGATGCCGTCGACGGCAACGAAGTCGCCGTAGCGCTTGACCAGACCGTCGATGCGTAACGCCGGTTCGCTCATGGGATAATGCTCGTCAGCCGTTTGTAGCGATGTCGGCGTAGGGTCGCGATCAGACGCATGCTCCCGGGAATACCGCACTCGGCGAGTTGCGTGGCCACGCGCTTGACGTCGAATTCCACGCGGCGATGTTTTACCTGCCACCCTCCCGAGCGCAACGTGAGGATCGCGTAACACGCGCGGGGATCCCCGTCCTTCGGCAAACCGGCCGAGGCCACGTTCACCAATAATTTTCCGCGCCACAGACGCACGTACGGTAGGTGCAAATGACCGAATGCGATCGCCGAGGAGGCCTCCGCGCCGAGCATGCGCTCCAGCGTTGCATCGTCGGCATCGGGCCAGAGATGTTCGTCATCGTTTGCCGGGTTGGCGTGAACGACGAGCAATTCGTCAGGCGATTCGCCGATGCGCAGTGCAAAGGGAAGGTCGCGCAACCACGAGAGCCACTTCTCTCCGAGTTCTTGGCGAGTCCACGCGAGGCGAGCTTCCTCACCCTCGAAACGCTCCTCGCCGGGCATCGCGAGGTAGCGGTCGGTGTTGCCGCGCACGCACTGCGCGCCGATCTCGGAGAGACGTTGCAACACCTTCCGTGGCCGCGGACCATCGGCGCAGAGATCGCCGGCAGCGACGATCGCATCGGCACCCCCTTGCGACGCGAGATCGGCAAGACAGGCATCGAGTGCGACGAGATTCCCGTGGATATCGGAGAGGATCGCTACCCGCATGCCCTCGCTCACGATCGCGCTACCGCCAAGATCAACGATGCGGGCGTTACACCGACCTTCGTGAACTCGTAACAATCGAAGGCCTCGATGCTCACACCGGCACGGCTGAGAATCCGTAACGATTCGCGATAGCGTAAATCGACGAGTGCGTGGCGTTCGTTGAGCAGCATGAGACCGGCGGCGCGTTCTTCGCCGCGCGGCAGAACGATACGGTGGAGATCGGCGAACGCCGCTGCGTCGACGGCATCATCGACGAACGCCACGGTGTCGGGAGAGATCGGCGCGACGACGGATCGAAGCGAATAGCTTTTCGGGGCAATCTCAACCGGCGTGCAATAATAGCCATGCGCCGTCAGCAACGACATCATGCCGCGCCTTCCCAGCTCGTTACTGAGCGCTCCGACGCCGACAAACGCCCGAGCGCCGAGCAACAGCACATCGTCGCCGCTAAAGAACGCCGGCGCCGCGATATGCCCGGCGATAGGAATCTCGGCTCGCGCGAATGCCGCCCGGGTACGGTCGACGGCCGCGCGCCGCTCCATAACGCTCGGACGCATGATCGCGACCCCGTCCTCGAGGCAAAGGGCGCTCTGTGCGACCGCGCTCTCCAGCGGGTCGAGTGCCGAGCCGGCGATTTCGATGATTTCGACGCCGAACGAGAGCAGTAACTTGCGCAGATTATCGTGCTGTTCGAGCGCCCGCGCATAAATCGCCGATGGTTCCGACGGCAATGGAACCGCGCGTTCTATCGCCGCGCTCGGGCGCACTAATGCGGCGCGGCGTAACATTCCCGTCGGAGAACCGATCAAGCGAGGTCCGTAGCTAGGTTGAACGTTCCCGCTCATCGTTGCATCCTTTCGTTCGTGCCGATCGCCGGAGCCGATAGATCCGGAGTCGGCGTAAAATAATTCGCGAGGTCAGAGGCCAAGAGGTCGCCTAACGAAGTGGCGGGGAGCCCGAGAATCTCTTCTTCGGTCTTGAGAACGCTCGCCGTATTGGCATGCGCGTGCCCGAGGAAGCCGCGCTTTGCATACGGCGAGACGATGACGGCGAAACTATGCTTCGGGTCGGTGACGGTTGCACCGATCGCCTGACGGGGCGAAATGAAAATCGCCGTCGAGCTCCAGGCATTGCTTCGGGCGATTGCATCGACGATCTCTCCGAGCGCGCGATCCTGAACGACCGGATTCGTTGAAGAGAGTTCGATCGCTTCGTAGCTGGGAACATCTCCGCGCGCTGCCTCGCGCCCGTACTGAGCGACGAACGCCGCAGCCAGGGCGCGATCGCTCGACCGCACTCCGGGCTTCGGCGCATAGCCGACCGCTCCGTGAAGCACCTGCAAGAGCGGAATCCCAATCGCCGACGGCCCCTGCGGCACCATCGCACCGTAGACGCGATAACTCATGCCGGCACGCGCTAACGCATTGACGATGTAGCCGCTGCGCGGATAGATATCGGGCGGCATTGCATCGACCGCGGGATGCCCCCGAAACATATCGAGCAGCCACGCGAGCGGCGTGATCGTTCCCGAATAGGCGAGTTGCGACCCGAGTTCGCCGTTGGGAGCATCGGCATAGTACTCGCCGACGACCGCGTATTCGTTTGCGAGCGCACGCAAATTCGGCGTCGAATTGAAATACGTCGGGCCGAGCGAAATATCGACGACGTGTTCGATCGCGTCGCTCTTTCGACCCGAACGCAGCGGCGGCACGAGCGCGTTTCCACGCACGAGATGCGAGACGCGCGAATACCGCAGAGCGGAAAGCGTCGTGCGCTCTAACGGAATCTTCGTCAATTCGATTCGTTCCAGCGTCGCGCTCACGCCGTTGCCTTCAGCGTTGGCAACAAAGAGCACCTTATCGTTCGGAGCGAGCGAGAGCGCAACCGGACGCGCCCCGGTCGGGATGAGTCCGAGACGATGCAACACCCCGGGCGTGCTCGCATCGAGTACGGCAACCGCGTTGAGTCCCGAGAGAGCGACGAAGAGTTCGCGCCCGGTCATCGAGGGCACCATCGCGGTCGGCATCGTGCCGTACGGAGCATTCGCGAAAAGCCGGAGATCGATGCCGTCGACGACGCGCGGCGATGCATCGAGGGAGACGGCGACAACGCGGTCGACACCCGCGAGCGTGATATAGGCAAAACGCCCGCCGGGCTCGATAGCAACCGATTCGGGGTCAACGCCGCCGATCGTCGTCGCACCGTCCAGCGGCGCATCGAGCGGAATATTCTCCGAGCCGACCGTCGAGGAGTCCAACGAACGCACTGCGAGCGTCGGAGCGGCCGCCGAAGCGCCGGCAGCAAAAAGGCGAGGACCGAATGCGGCGACGCCGGTGGGCAGCGCTCCGACGCTCATCGATGCAATGGGACGGCGCGTCGCAAGATCGACGGTATCGAGTCGTCCGTTCCGATCGTCGGCGATCAGGAGCAGGTGTCCCGACTCGGCGAGCGCGAGCCGCATCGGTTCGGGATCGTTTCCGGGAAGCGAGATGCCGGGTTGGAGGCGCGTGAGCTCGCCGGCCTCGCCGACAGCGAAAAGAGCGATCTTACCGGCGCGTGCCTCCGAGGCGACCAGCAGCGTGCGCCCGAGCATCGCCGGGTCGGGGAGCGCGATTAAGCCGCCGATAACCTCGCTTCGGGTGCTCGCATTCGTTACCCGAGCGACGATCTGCATCGTCTTCGTGTCGACCGTCCGCAAGAGCGTTCCACCGCTTGCGGCCCGCCCACCGACGACGGCGAAACGCCCTCCGGGGATCAGCGCGAGCGCGGTGACGTTGGCGCCGATTGCGACGCTCTTTCCGACCGGAGCGACGATCCGCCCGCTCGGCAAAATCGCATCGAAGGGCAGGTCGGGGTGCGGAATACCCGCCGGACGGTTCCCGGCCGGGGCACTATAGAGGCGCGTGGTAGCGGGCGCGGCGCCCAGCAAAACGGCGGCCAATGCCGCCGCGATGAGAGAACGGAGTTGCACCCCCGTAGGCTACGGATGAAGGGCGCCGATGCCCTCCCTTTTTCTCGTTATCGGCGCATCGTCGACGCGGGCCCCGCCCTACGGCTTATCGAGGCGGTAGCCGATCCCCCGGACGCTGGCGATCTCCAGAGGCGCGGAGATCTCGCCGATTTTCTTCCGAAGAGCGGCGATATGAACGTCCACGACGCGCGTCGGGACGCCGGAGGTATCGTTCCAGACATGCTGGAGAATCTGCGCCCGCGTGAGGAGCCGCCCCTCGGCTTCAGCCAAGAACCAGAGCAGCCGAAACTCCAGAGCGGTCAACGTCGCCGTCGTGTTCCCGTGCACCAGTGCGTGCTGGTCGCGGTCGAGAATCGCCTCGCCGACGCGTAATTGCGAATCGAGTTCGCGCATCGCCACCGAGCGGTCGCGGCGGCGCAAAAACGAAGCGACGCGAGCGACGAGTTCGTTACCCGAGAATGGTTTGGTGATGTAGTCGTCGGCGCCGAGCCCGAGCCCCAAAAGAATATCCTGTTCGCGCGTATGCCCGCTCACCATCAGGATGTAGCAGTTCTGGGTATTGCAAAGGGAGGTGCAGACATCGAGCCCGGAGATATCGGGGAGGCCGACGTCGAGCACGACCACATCGGGACGCTGATCGGCTGCGATCTCGAGCCCTTCAACACCCGACCCGGTTACGCGCACCTCGTACCCGGCGCGTTCGAGAACGCTTCGTTCGAGAGCTGCGACATCGTCATCATCTTCAATGACGAGAATGCGTCCCTGCGGCATGGTTCCTCCGACTTCAAGTTCGGGAAACGGTTACGAGCGATTAGACCAGCGTCTGAGCGCTCTCTTCGTCGTTCATTACGAGAGCACGCCGTGCGACGCCTTCCTCGATAGCGGCCTCGCCGACGGCCTTCGCGACCGCCCCGACGACGCGCTGGTCGAAAACGCTGGGGATCACGTACTCGGCGTTCCGCTCCTCGTCGCTGACCATCTCGGCGATCGCCCGTGCCGCGGCGAGCTTCATCGACTCGGTGATGCGACTCGCGCGAACGTCGAGCGCCCCGCGAAAGATGCCCGGGAAGGCCAACAGATTATTGACCTGATTGGGAAAGTCGGAGCGTCCGGTGGCGATCACGGTGGCGACCGGGGCGGCGGCATCGGGCATGATCTCCGGGGTCGGATTCGCCATTGCAAAGACAATCGGGTCGCGTCCCATCGTCGCGATATCCTCCGGCTGCAGTACCCCCGGAGCCGAGACGCCGATAAAGACGTCGGCACCCTTTAAGACCTCGGAGAGCGTACCGCGGCGATTTTCGCGGTTGGTGTTTTCGGCGAGCCAACGCCAATGGGGATTGTCGTAGCGATCGCTGCGGTTGAGCGCGCCGACGCGATCGACGGGGATGACGTCGCGGACTCCGGCGCCGAGAAGCATTTTAATCGTTGCGGTACCGGCGGCACCACTGCCCGATACGACGACTTGTAAGCTCGAGAAATCCTTACCGACGACTTTTGCGGCGTTCATCAGTGCGGCGAGGATGACCACCGCCGTACCGTGCTGATCGTCGTGCATCACCGGAATATCGAGCCGTTCGATGAGCTTTTGCTCTACTTCAAAGCAACGCGGCGCAGAGATATCTTCGAGATTGATACCGCCGAAGACCGGAGCGATACGCACGACCGTCTCGACGATTTCGTCGACGTCTTTCGTATCGAGGCAGATGGGGAAAGCGTCGATATCGGCAAATTGCTTGAAGAGCATCGCCTTGCCCTCCATCACCGGCAGCGCCCCCAGCGGCCCGATATCCCCCAGCCCGAGCACCGCCGTGCCGTCGGAGACCACTGCGACGGAGTTGCGCTTAATCGTCAGCGCAAACGCCTTGCTCGGGTCGGCGGCGATCGCCATAGAGACGCGCGCTACGCCCGGCGTATAGACCGTGGAAAGATCTTGACGCGTTTTTACCGGAATCTTCGGCTCGACGCGAATTTTGCCGCCGATGTGGGCCAGAAAGGTGGAATCGGAGATGCTGATGATGCGAGCATCTTCAATCGCTTCGACGCATCGCCGAACGTCGTTGCCGATCTGCTCGGAACTGACGTTTACCGTCACGTCGCGGATGACGCGCGACCGGTTGACCGAGCGCATATCGACCGCTGCGATAACGCCGCCGGCGTCGCCGATTGCCGTGGCGAGAACGCCGAAGGCGCCGGTCTCGTTGGGCATTTCGACGCGCATGATGAGAGTGAAACTTATTGCAACTTGCGCCACGACTACGATCCTCCTAAGATGCGGATGACGATCCGCTTACTTGCATCTCGGCCACCCGGAAACTCGGGGAGGTGATCGAGCCGTCGAATTTGAGATCGTTTGCGACGGCCTCTATGCCTGCCAGCATCTCGGGGAACGGGGCTGCTATCGTGAATTCTTCTAATGGTTCGGCTAGTTCACCATTGCGTATCGCGATTCCGCGTGCGCCCCGACTATAGAGCCCCGAGGCATGTTCGGTTGCAAAGCCGATCGTTTCCAAGACGAGGATGCCCTGCTTCGTCGATGCGATGAGTTCCTCGAGACTCGCCTTCCCGGGTGCGAGAAAAAAGGTATTCGGCCCGATTCCTCCAGCAACGGCGTTGCCGGTACTCTGCGCTCCTAACCGTCGCGCGTAGTAGGTATCGAAGAGAAACGAGCGGAGGATACCGCGCTCGAAGACCGGCGTGCGCTGCGACGGCGTACCTTCGGCGTCGAACGGCGAGGAACCCAACGACCTCGGAATCGTCCCGTCGTCGAAAATATCGACGAGGTCGCTGCCGATCCGCTCGCCGGTCCGGCCGGCGAGCCACGAATTGCCGACTGCGACATTTGCCGCACTGCACGCGGAAAAAATATCGTCGAGCACCGCCGCGGCGACCTCGCGATCGAAAAGGATCGACGTGCTCTGGGTCTTCGGCTTACGCGCTCCGTAGAAGGCGACCGTTCGCCGCACCGCTTCGCGAGCGATCTCTTCAGGCGCATCCATCTTTGCGAGAAAGCGCGCCGCACTCCCGTAATGTGCAGTCCGTTTGAACGCGCCTTCGCTTGCCACCGGCGAAGCCGAGATGCCTATCTGCGTTCCGCGATAACTCCCAAGGACGCCGCGAGAATTCGCGAGCGCCATCGTCACGCATGCATCGCTATATTGCGAACCGTTACTATTGTCGACGCGCGGGTCGGCCTCGCGTATCGAACGCTCGACCCCTCGAACGTCGTCGAGGCGTTCCTCGTCGCGGCGCGCCTCGATCGCGCGGTCGTAGAGATCGAGATCGATACCGGGAAGGGCGCGCGCTTCGGGAAGCCCTGCAAACGCATCGACGGCGGCATAACGCGCTTGCTCCAACACCGTCGCGACCCCGGAGCGAATCTCATCATCGTTCCAATGCGTTCCGACGAGCATCGCTTTGCGCCCATCGAGAAAGAGTCGCATGGAGAGGCTGCGTCCTTCGGAGAGGTCGAGTTTCGTCACTCGTTCTCCGCGCGCCGCGGCACTGAATCGGCGAGCGAGTACGATGCGCGCCTCGGCGTCGCTCGCCCCGAGCGCCATCGCAATCTCGACCGCGCGCTGCGCGCGCTCGCGCGCCTCTTCTTCACGCACCTTCGGTCCCTCCGAGGCTCATCGCCGCAATCTTCAGCGTCGGCATGCCGACGCCGACCGGCACGCTCTGCCCGCCCTTACCGCAGGTGTAATGCCGACGGGCGAAGCGCGCATCGTTTCCTACGGCGGTAACTTTGGTCATCGCATCGGGGCCATTTCCGACAATCGTTGCATTCTTTACCGCCGCACCGAGACGGCCGCGTTCGATGCGGTAGCCTTCGGCGATCATAAAGACAAAATCGCCCTTTCCGATATCGACCTGGCCGCCGGCAAACGACTTCGCGTAGATTCCGTTATCGATCGAGGCGATCATCTCTTCGAGTTGCTCCTCGCCGGGAGGCATATAGGTGTTGCACATCCGCGGTTGCGGTAGATGCCGAAACGATTGTCGCCTGCCGTTACCCGTCGATCGCATCCCCATCAAGCGCGCGTTGAGTTCGTCGTGCAGGTAGCCGCGCAAGATTCCGCGTTCGACCAAAACGGTGTGTCCGCACGGCGTCCCCTCGTCGTCGAACGACGTACTCCCGCGTTCTTCGGGAATATCGCCGTCGTCGTAAATCGTGACGAGCTCGCTCGCGACGCGCTCGCCGATCCTACCGCTATACAGCGAGACGCCGCGGCGATTGAAATCACCCTCCAGACCGTGCCCGACGGCCTCGTGCAACAACACCCCACCACCGCCGGCGCCGAGTAACGTCTCGAACTCACCGGCCGGCGCGGGGCGCGCATCGAGGTTCACCAACGCTATCCGCGCCGATTCACCGGCGATCTGCTCGGGAGTCATCGACTCGAAGAAGGCTACGGAAGTGCGGCCGCCGTCGGCACAGTAACCGGTTCCACGCTCTTTGCCGCTGCGAGCGATGCATTGAACGCCCAGCGTTACCATCGGCCGACGGTCGAAGCGGAAGGAGCCATCGCTGCGCGCGATCCAGAGCTCTTGCAGTTCATCGACGATATGCGCGTTGACGCCGACGATCTTCGCATCGCTACTGCGGGCCGCGCTCTCGGTGCGTTCTAAGAGGGCCGCCAACAGACGCGGAGCGGCGTTCTCGGTCCGGTTCCGGTCGTAGAGTCGATCGTTCGATCGCTCGATCGGTTCCAGACGCGCGGAGCGGGAGGAGGCCTCGGCGGTCAAGCGTGCTATCGCCGCCGCTCTCGCCGCGGCCTCCAGCAAACGCTCTTCGGAGATCTCCTCGGTGTAGGCGTAACCGGCCGATTCACCGACGACGACGCGGACGCCGGCTCCGAGATTTTGCGAGAGCGCGGCTTCGTGAATCGCACCTTCTTGAAGGCTCATCCGAACGCTGGATCGGCGCTCGCAAAAGATATCGGCGAAAAGGCCGCCATCTCGCAGCGCGCGATCGAGAATGCGTTGTGCGCTTTGCGCTGAAATCGGTTCGTCGATCACGGTTTTCGGCTCACATCAACGAGAGGGCTTCAACGCTACGGCGCATCGATCTATCGGGATCACCCGGCGAGCCGTTAACCAAGAATGCAAAAATGACCTCTCCATGTCGACGCGTCCGCACGTATCCTTCGAGCGACGATGCGTCGTCGAGATGTCCGGTTTTCGCACGCACGCGGCCGTCGGCGGGTCCGAAATCGATCCCCTGCAAGGTTCCATCTAGGTCGGCGCGCGCCAGTAAGGGGTCCAGATCGTACGCGCCCGTACCGCGCGTACGCAAAAGCAACGTCGCGAGCGTGAGGGCAGCGACGCGATTCCCGTGACTGAGCCCCGATCCGTCAAGCAGTTTTATTCCCGGCGTCGGTACGTGCATGCGTCGCAGCATCGCGCGTTCGGCGCGGACGCCGTCGGCGACGCTCGCGCGACCGTATCGACGCAGCGCCACCGCTCGCAGCAGTTGTTCGGCGTAGTGATTGTCGGACTGCACCAACATGTGCCGTTCCAGATCGCGCAATGGAGCGGAGCGATGGTTCCACCAAATCGCAGCGGTTAGCGGTGCAGGGCGAAGGATTGTCTGCGCCCCGACGGAGATCCCGACCTGCACGAGCGCCTTGCGCAAAATCGCGGCTGCACGGCGATTGGGATCGATTACCGGAACCGAGCCGTCGAGATTCCCGTCGACGGAGAGCGCGGAGGTCGGCGCTTGATAGGGCGCTCCATCGTTCTCCGGGTTCCAATGCGGATTGATCTCCGCGCCGAGGCTCGCGCTGGGATCGACGGCAATGCGTCCGACGCTGGTTACGCCGGCGGCGTGCAGTGCCCGGGCCGCGTCGCGCAGATCGCTTGCGAGGAGACTCGGATCGCCCGAGCCGACCGCCCAGAGCGTTCCGATATGCGCGGTGCTGCGATACGGGGCGCGCGCGACCAGTAAGGTCGGGAAGCGAAAGTTGGGGCCCAGCACGCGTAACGCCGTCTCGGCGACGATGATTTTCTGCGCCGAGGCAGGGGCCGCCGTGCTCTCGGCGCGATCGCTAAAGAGCGTGTGCCCGCGCTCGTCGATAACGAGCAGGCTGTAACGGTGGGCGCCATCGAGCGACGGCGCAAAGAGTCGCGCTATCTTGCGCGCGATCGCCGCACGCGCCGCTTGACTCCACCGCACGGAGCGTTCCGGCGGACGCACCGGTATCGGCGTCGCTCGCGCATACGTGCGTGCGGCCGAGAGAGGTGTTTCGGGCTTTCGATGCGCCGCAAGGACGATAACGACCAAAGCGTACGCCGCAAAGAGCAGCGTCGCAACGATCGCTATGCGCTTACGGAGTCTCGAGAGCCGCGATTCGCTCGGCGATCTTCTTCTGCTCTTCACGCAACCGGTCGATATCTTCGCGTAAATGCACCACTTGCGTGGGAACGCGTAACCCTTCTCGGATCGTCATCGCCGCCTCGGCGGCATCGCGGCGCGCGCGCCCGTCGTGCGCGCTTCGCGCCAATCGATCGAGCGCACCGAGGGCACGCGCGTCACCCAATCCTTCGAGTGCAGAGATCGCGGCGAGCTGTACCAAGAACGCCGGATCGTCGAGCAATCCGATCGTCGCATCGATCGCCGCACCGCGCTTCGCTTCGACGAGTTCACCGAAGCGTCCGAGTGCGGCAACGGCGGCCCGTCGCAGCCCCTCATCGCGGCCGAGCTCCGATGCGGAGAGAATCGCGGGGAAGGCTCGCTCGTCGGCGAGTTCGGCTAAGCCGCGAACCGCGCCGGCTTCGATCGTGCCGTTCCAACTCTGCTGCTTGGAGAGCGCGCCGAGGAAGTCGAGCGCGCGAGGATCGCGCGTCTTCCCAAGCGCGTATGCCGCCGCCGCACAGACGAGATACGATGCATCCTCACGCGCGCGCAGGATGAGCGCATCGGCGACCGTCGATTCGCGCCAGTTTCCCAATGCCTCGGCGACGGCGCGGCGCACTTTGGGGTGTGCGTGCTCGAGCGCTTGGAGAAGCAGATCGCGTGCCCAGGGAGCCCGGGTCGCGCCGAGTATTCGCGCCGTTTCCGCGAGCACTCCCCAGAACGGCTCGCTACGAAATGCGTCGGCGAGAGCGGCTCGCGCGGCGCTTCCTTCATCGCGAACGAGTTCGTCGGCAGCGCGAATACGCGCGATCGGGTCGGGATCGGCGGCGAGAACATTCGCCGCTGCGCTCGCGCCGAGTGCGAAGCGCACTTTCCCGAGAATTGCCGCGCCGGGGTCGATACGGATCAACTGCGGTTCGCCCGCGCACGGGATAACGAAACGTTCGTTCTGCCGCTCCACTTTCAGCATTAAACGCCGCTCGCCGGCGATCGCGTCGCTGCCCGCGTCGCGAAGAAGTCGATCGGGGCGCGTCTCGCAGAGACCGACCGGAAGATCGAATGGAAACGGCGGCCGTTCGTCATCGATGGGTTGCTCTTGGTCCACCGAAATCGTTAACGCCGAGCGTTTGGCATCCCAGCTCGCGGAGATCTTGATCTCGGGATGCCCGGCCTTCATCACCCATCGGTCGAAGAAACCGCGCATGTTGCGCCCGGTGCTCTCTTCAATCGCGCGCACGAGATCGATCGTCTCCACGTTTCGCTGCGCGTTCTGCGCGACGTAATGGCGGATCGAACGCCAGAAACGCGCCTCTCCGAGATCGCGGCGCAAAATGTGCAACACCGCCGCGCCTTTTTCGTAGAGGTGCCGATCGAACAACTCGATCGGATCGCGAAAGCGATTGCAGACGATCGGTCGACGATAACGCGTCGCATCCTCGTCGAGATATCTCATCAGACAACCGAGATGGTGGTAGAGATATTCGTCGTATCCGAGATCGCGCTCGAACCACACGCCCTCGAAATAGGTGGCAAAGCCTTCGTTTAACCAGGCATGCGCCCAATCCCGGCAGGTGAGCAGGTCGCCTCACCATTGATGAGCGAGTTCGTGCGCCGCGAGAAAATCGGCCGAGTAATCGAGCGCGGCACGTTCATCGTGAAGCACGCGATCGGTCTGCGTCGTCGCCGACGTATTTTCCATGCCGCCGAAAATGAAATCGCTAACGGCGATCTGTGAGTATCGCGCAAACGGGTACGGCGTACCGATCCGCTCTTCGAAGAGGTCGATCATCGCAGGCGTTTTCCCAAATGCGCGGCGCGCATCGTCGGCACGCCCCGGCAATGCGTAGAGCAGCACCGGAACCTTCGCCGCTCCGGCGGTTCCAAGATCGATTTCCTCGAACGGTCCTGCGACCATCGTCATGAGGTAGGTGCTATGTTTTATCTCTTGACGATAGCGAAAGAGCGTCTTTCCGCCCTCGTCGCGCCGTTCGACGAGATCGCCGTTCGCAAGCGCAAAGAGCCCCTCGTCCACCACGATCGTCGTCTCGGTTGGTTGTTTGGAGTGCGGGTAATCGAGGCAGGGGAACCAGTACCGCGCGTTTTCGTCTTGGCTCTGCGTCCAACAATGCGCGACTTTGTGGGGGTACGCCGCACTCGGGGCAATAAAAAAAAGTCCGGCACGCGGGCGGGTCGCGCGATAGACGACGCTGACCTCGCAGCGTTCGCCGGCAGCGAGTATGGGATCGAACGCGATCTCCAGTCGACCGTCGCGCGCGCGATACTCCTGCGGTTGTCCGTCTTTGGTAACCGAGCTGACCGCGAGATCGACGGCATCGAACGCCAGCCGCTCGACGGGTTCGTCGAGCGCGCGCATACGCGTGGTGCAGACGCCGTCGAGTACCGCTTCGGCCAGACGCGGCTCGAGCGTGAGCAGTATCTCCTCGACTTCGACCGTTTTATCGGGACCGTATCGATCGCGCGCCCCCGGCAAAGCAAAGGCACGATGGGCGTCGTCGATACGCTGCGTAAAAGTCATCGCAGCATATTTCGCTCGTGCGGGCCCTGGAGCCCCCCGGTCACCGGGAGAACGGCGCCGGTGATAAAATCGCGCTCGCGCGCAACGAAGAAACGCACCGCATCGAGGAGATCTTCGTAGGAGCCGGCGCGGCCGACGGGATTAGCTGCCGGTCGCTTGCGTGCTTCCGCCCGTTCGAGGCTCTTCTCGCGAATATCGCCCGGCTCGATGATGTTGACGGTGATGCCGCTCCCCGCAACTTCAGCGGCGAGCGTACGAAGCAGCGAGACGAGCGCGCTCTTCGCCGCCGCATGAAGGCCGAGCCCCGGCGCCGGGGCTGCCTGCGAGGAGCCGTTCATGCCGAAGGCGACGATCCTGCCGAAGCGCGCTTCGCGCATGGCAGGAAGGACGGCCCTCGCCGCAAGCCACATGCTGCGCACGTTGCCGTCGAACATCGCGCGAAACGCATCGTCGTCCGCTCGCTCCAACGTTGCGATTTCCATCGGTCCGACCGCGTGGACGAGCGTGTCGAAGGGGCCGTGAGCGCGCACGCAATCATCGAGCGCACGCTCGATCTCGCCCGGATCGGCGAGGAAATCGATCTGCGTCGCGCTTGCCGTCGCGCCGACGGCGCGAATGCGTGCGAGCGTATCCGCCGGCGAACTCTCGCGCCAGGTAATCGCAACGCGAGCGAATCCATCGCGCGCGAGGCCGGCGGCAATTCCGGCAGCGAGCCCGGAGGCCGCCCCAGTCACTAAAGCCGATCGGCCGTTAATGCGTCGCACCCACCGGAGAGAGTTCGGCCCGCACCGCACGC
>JAJYRI010000048.1 GCA_021794175.1 bacterium | reverse complement strand
GCGCTCGCGATCGCGCAAATGCACGACGAGCGGGATCTCCGCATCCTTGGCCACGCGGAGCGCTTCTTCCGAGGGCACCGCATCGTCGAAGCGTACGCCGAGCCCGCATGCGCCGCGCTCGATCGCCTCGCGCCCCCCCGATGCGACGAGCGCGAGATTCAGCCGCAGCGAGCCGCGCAGTTCGGTCGCTTGCTCGGCGGAAAGGCCGCCGTTGCAGCCCCCATCGATCGCCGTCGTAATTCCCTGGGCCAGCGAACCGGCGGAACTTCGCGGCTCGAACCATCGTTGCTCTGAACGTGCGTGCACGTCGATGAAACCCGGCGCGAGAACCAGCGCCCGTGCGTCGATCCGTTGTCGCGCTTCGAGACCCGAGCAGTCGCCGATCCTCGCGATCCGCTCTCCGATGAGGGCGAGGTCGGTCGAAAAGCGCTTCCCTCCACTCCCATCGGCAATGCTCGCCTTCTCGAAAATCACTTTGAGCAATTTTGAGGGCTTTCTGAATGACGAAAGAGGCGACATGGGATTAGCATCAGCGGAGACCAACATTCGAGTAAAGGAGACCGGCATCATGGCGGAGTTGGATAGGCCGCGCGAGGATTCCGGCGGTATGAGCGTACGCGAAGCAGGTCGCCGAGGCGGCGAGCGCGTGAAAGCGAAATACGGCCCCGAGTTCTACGAGGCAATCGGCCGCAAAGGCGGCCAATCGACCAAGAAAAAATACGGCGCGGCGTTCTACGAAAGTATCGGCCAGAAAGGCGGCCAGACGCCGAAGGCGCGCCGAGATGCGGTTGAAACCACTACCGTAGCGCGCGAGAGTAAGCCCGAGTAGGGCGCTCAGGCCATTTAACGAGTGCAGGCGCCGCGCGCGAGAAGCCGCCGCGCCTCGCGCTCGATGGCCCCTCGCGAAGCCTCACCATCGGCGATCAGCGTCATGAGCGCCCCCCGCTTGCTCGTCCAAGCGATATTTTCGTGCATAAATATCACCGGAGTGCATGGAGTAGCGGTGAGATCTTTGCTGATGAAATTCAACTGAAAGCTCTGCTTCGGCCACTCAGAGAGAATCATCCGCGTTCCCGACGGGGCGACATATTCGATACCGACGCCGCGGTTTGCGGGGGTATCGGGGCCACCGAGCCCGGGTAGCGCCGCGTAGGCGAGCGGATTGGGAACCGGCACGAATGGGCGCAGATCGACGTTGCGCCGCAACTCTGCAAGCGACATGATCGTTCCGCGCTGATCGAGTAGCAACGGCGGCCCGCTCGGCGTTGCATTCGGCGAGGGCGCATGCCGGCCGGAGCAGCCCGCAGCGGCAACGGCGATCGCCAGGCCGAGCGAGAGGTGCAGCAGACGGCGCGAGAATGGGTTCACGCGCGCGCCTTCAATGGGCGACGACGATGTTCCCGCTGATTCCCTCGAGGTGAACCGCGCCGGTTTTGAAGTTCATGGTAATTTTTTGAACTTTCAGCGTCGCACTGCCGGTATGGAAATAACTCGGGTGCGGCATCGTAAGCGTCTGTATCGAGTTGATCCAATTTGCAAAATCGGTATCGAACGAGCGCTTTTGCGGATCGTGCAGCTTGACGATATGGACCTTTCCGATCGCCGTGAAATCGAGCGACTGCGTGTTGACCTGGATATCTTCTGCGGAGAGCTCGGCGTACGGCTTGCCCTTGCGCATGATGATGCCGTGACGGACCCCTTGAATGTTTCCGTTCGTGCCGTCGGGAGAGAGGCGCGCGCGGGTGTAATCGAAGCTCCACGATTTTGTGGCAATACGGTTACCGCGAACCTTTCCGCCTTTGAGGATGATCGGCGCGAGGCCGGGAGGCTCGGGCACCGGGCCGAGCCCGGCGATTATAAATCCGCCGACGAGCCATATGCCCAGGGCGATGGCGACGGCGATCCCGATCTCGCGTTTGCCGATGCGCTTCCCGCGAATCTTCATCGCGCTGCCGCGGCTCGGCGTGACGGCGCCGGGGCGTCTTTTTCCGATGAGCTCATAAATCACCGCGACGTAGCGCGCGCAAGCGCAGCCACATGCCGAGCCCGATCGTGGCGACGTAGAGCGCTGCGAGCAGCATCGCAATACGCGTCGGGCCGATACGCGCGAAGATCGAACCGACCGGTGGCCCGACGCGGCCGATAACGACGGCCTCGCGATCGAGATCGGTACGATGAGTATAATGCCCGTCGGGTGCAATAATGCCGCTCACGCCGGTCGATGCGGCGCGTAAAACCCAACTTCCCTCTTCGATCGCGCGCATCTGCGCGATCTGTGCGTGCTGGTACGGCCCGGCGCTCGTTCCGAACCAGGCATCGTCGGTGCTGATAATCAACAGTTGCGCGCCGCCGCGCACTTGCGCATCGACGAGATCGGCGAAAGCGGATTCCCAACAGATAATCGGCGCGATCGAAAGCGACGGCGTCGGGATGACGGCATTATCGTGTCCGTGTGAAAAATGGCTTGCAAGTTCGTCGAGCTTCGGAACCCAGTGGAGGAACGCATCGCCGGGAACCGCCTCGGCGAACGGCACCAATTGGCGCTTCTGGTAGACCGCTTGTAAGCCGCCTTCGGGCGAGAAAACATAGAGTGCGTTATACGCACGCGTGCCGAGCGCTTCGAGGCTGCCGACGATGACGGTGCTGTGCGTGCTTCCGGCGATGCGAGCGAACGTCGAAACGATTGTCGGTGATTCGTTGAGTGCCGTGGCGACCGCCGTCTCCGGCAACGCGATAATCGCAGGGTGCGCGGTTGTCGCTTCGCGCGTTAATTTCAGGTATCGATCGAGCGAATAGGTAAATGCTTGCGGCGTCCACTTGAGCGATTGCGCGATATTTCCCTGAATCGCGGCGACCCGAACGGTCGGTTTGGGATACGTGCGCGCGGGCCAAAACCACCATGCCGCGGCGAGCATGACGACGAGCACGCCGAGAAAGCCGAGCAGGCGTTTCGCCGTTCGCGCGAGGAACGCGTCGGCGAGATAGGCGCCGAGCATGCAGACGACCCAGGTGAGTCCGTAGCTCCCGATATATGCGCCGAGCGATCGCAGCGGGGTATCGACTTGGGTGTAGCCGATCTGCCCGAACGGCGCCCCCAGGACGCCGACGCTGCGCCCCCATTCGGCGAGGGCGAACCCGGCGGCCGCCGCGACCGGCGCGAGCGCCGGTGGAGCGAAGCGGTAGGCGGCAATTGCAAGCAGCGCCGCGGCGACGAACGCCAGTGCTTCGAGCGCTGCGGGCACGACGATAACCACCGAGGCGAAATTCCCGAGATAGGCGCCGACGGTCGTGCCGAACCACGAGAACGAGATCGCGAAAAAGATGAAACCGGCGAGGAAGCCGAGCGCCGCCGCGCGGCGGTAGGAGGCGTGGCTCTGCCAGAGCCAGAAAAGCGCAGCCGCACCAAACGGCGCGAGCCACGTTGCGCCGACTTTCGGAAAGGCGAGCGCGAGCGCCGCCCCGGCAATCACTGCGACGCACAGGTCGCGCCACCGCTCTGCTGAGAGAAGTATGATCCGTCGTTCGAGTTTTTTGCTGGCAGGAACAGCGTTCATGGTCTCATCGTGTGGGCGGCAAGTTACGCCGAACCGCACTTCGGGCGGAGGTTCGGGCATTCCCGCGGGGTACTTGCAGGTAAAATTTCGCGTAACGACCGGCTTTGATTTCGTGAACTACCGCTACGTGATGATCTTTAATACGGCCGGCGACGGGAAAACCCCGTATCCCAACGGCACGACGACGAATTTTCAAGGCTACTCCTTCGCGGTCATCGTCGGCGGAGGGAGCAGCACGACGCCGCAACTGCAGTTCGTCCAGTACTACCGGCAGCCGGGCACGACGCTGCCGCCGCAACCGCTGCCGATCATCTTTACGCCGCAGCAGTTACTCTTTATCCCCGACAGCAATGGCCTCAATACCGAGTTCACGGTACAGTTCCAGCGCTTGCTTGCCGGCGGATACGCCGGCGCGACCCCGACGCCCGCTTCCTCGGCGTCGCCGAGCACGAGCCCGAGTGCGTCGCCGAGCACGAGCCCGAGTCCATCGCCGACTGCGAGCCCGAGTGCGTCGCCGAGCGCGAGCCCGAGCCCGGGAGTCATCAGCTCGACCTGGCTCTTCAATTTCTTCACCACCGATCCGTCGCTCAACCCGCTCGATTCCTTGGGGTTAGGCGGCGCGCAAGATATCTCGTTCTCGTCACCGGTTCTCGACACGACGACGGCCTTCGATATCACCGTCAACGTGCCGGCCGGCGCGACGCAGGCGAGCAACCCGCTCGCGCAGATCTACGGCGGCGAACTCACCAATTCGCCGTAACTCGCTCGTCGCTTCCGAATCTCTCGCTTAGAGCGAAGAGATCGCGTTGAAGCTCGTCGGCAGAATCGGCCCGTTCTGCCCGATACCGAAGGTTGCCGCCTGGCTCGGGAATGCGAGCAGATCGATCGAGACGTTCACCGAACGCGACGGCTCGAGATACTGCACCCGTAGTTCGTAACAGTTGCCGATGATGTGGCTGTAGTAGATACTTTTATCTTCGATGCGGGCGTGATTCTTCCAATCGAGGATTCCGCTGAATTGCAGGCTCGATCCGCGCCCGAACGGCGTTGAAAACTGTACTTGCGTCGGGGTGAATCCCTGGCCGATCCCCGGAACGAACGAACCGCCGAGTTGCAGATACGAACGCGGAGAGGGCTGCGAGGTAAACTGGTAACTTACCGGTTGCGCGAGGGCGTTAAAGCTCGTGGAGAATCCTAACTGCAGTGTATAGACGTTGCCGTTGAAGATGCGCAGCACGTCCTGCGCGCCCTTATTGTTAATCGGCGAAAATTGATCGAGAAACTGGAATGGTACGCTACCGGGGCCGTTAAAGTTCGATTCGTTATAGGTGATCGCGTTGACGATATGCTTGCCGATCGGCGACGTCAGGCTTAGGTTTTGTTGAATCTGCGCTTTGAGATCTCCGGTGCCGTAAGCATACTGCTGGACGTTGACGGTCGCCGAAAACGTACTGCCGTAGATATTGTAAAGCGCGGGCCCGGCAACGAAGGACATATCGGCGCGTTGGGTCGCGAAATGATTCGTCGGTTCCGAGTATTCGCCGACGTAGAACTGCGCCGATAGCGGTACTAAAAAGTGCGGAAAGAACCGGTTCGGCCGGATTTGAATCTCCGGCAATTTATAGTCGCCCGAGGGTTGCTGCGTGTACGAACGATCGAAGGTAATCGTCGAATTGTACGATGGTTCGTTAAAGGTCGTCGTATTGGTGACGTGCCCATTGACGTTCGAGGAACTCGACCCGGAGAATGAGGCTTGCGTCGACGATTGGGTGAAGGTAAAGCTGTTGCTGACCCGAGCGTTGATCTGGCGTGCATCGCTGACGGCGAGGCTGTCGCTCGATGATTGCGAGCCGACCGCCGAGCGCGAGAACGAATAGTTTTGTTGTGCGTGAACGCCTTGGTGGGCAAATGCAATCTGCATCGAGGTGCTCGGCGGAGCGTTTACGAGCGGTCCGAACGCGCTCTGGTAGTTATAACCGAAGTTCGCGCGCAGCCGCGGCGAGAAATTCTCGGTCTCGTTTGCTTGCAGATTATATGTCGAGGTCTGCGAACGGCGATCGCGGATTTCGTAGAACGCGATGGTACCGTTGCGGCGGCCGTTCTTTTTGGCAAAGGTCGCGTTATAGCCCAAGCCCAAGCCGACCTTCGTGTAATAATTAAGCGTGTAGTAGCCGTAGTAATAGCGGTCTTTCCCGAAGCCGAGCTGCGTTTTCACCCACGCGCCTTCGTATTGATCGTACCCGACCTGGGGGAAGTAGCTCGGGCGCTGCGTTTGGTTGACGACCTGGCGCAACGGAATGACGATTCGCGGCAGAAAGAAGACGGCGGCGGCGCCGAGCCAGAGAATCGCATCGGCGATGACGATTTTGTTCCCCGGATAGTAGGTAATCGTCTTGCCGGTGATGTGATATCCGGCGCGCGGGTTATCGCAAGTGGTGACGAAGGCTTTGGTTCCGTGCCCGACGCCCTTGGCATCGGTGTGGAGATCGGGCGAACGGAAGTAAACGAGGCCGTGCTGGACGCCTTCGGAGCTCTCACCGCTTCCGCCGATCAGCTTCGCCGTTTGGTCGATCGTGTCGAAGACGATCTTTTTCGCATCGAGAATCGAATCGTGCGCGTGGTTGATGATATACGGTTTTCCGGTAACCGTGATCGTGCGGATGCCGTCGTAGTGGGCGTGCTCGCCGACGAGTTCGTCCTCGCCGAAGAAAATGTGGACGTTTCCGGTCGCATCGCCGGGGTTGCCGAGATTCGTATTACCGCTGACTTTGTCGGCGAGGATCGCAATTTGATTGGGCGCGAGGGTCGGGGCGCCCGTAGGGATCGGCTCCGGTGTCGGCAGGGCGTGCCCGGCGCGGGGAATCGGTGGCGGCGTCGCTCCGCCGCGGACGAGAAAGACCGGCGCACCGAGCGAAGCGGGGTTCGGAGTCGGCGTCGGCACCGCCGGCGGCGTTGGGATTGTCGATGGCAGCTGAAACGAGATCGGCGTCGGACGCGGTGCGGGCGAACTGCTCGGCGCGGGCGATGCCGCCGCTTGGGCGAGTAGGTTGCGCGGCGGCGCGTCGTGCGCGGCGACGATCTGCGCGCAGCTCTGGGCGTTGAGCAGCCGCAGCGCGCGCGTTTCGTCGATGCGACCGATATCGGCGGCACGCGCCGGCACCAGGCTCGCCGCGTACGCGAGGATCCAGGCGACCGTGGTGACGGTGCGAAGCGAGTTTCTACGCATCGTGGTTAACGCTCTTCCAAGATAAAGAGCACGAGACCGACGCCGCCCATAATGATGTTCGGGATCCATGCCGCCAACGTCGGGTTCATGGCGTCGTTCCGCCCGAATGCCGCCGCCGCCGACATGAGCAAGAAGTAAATAAAGAACGAGAAGATCGCCATCGCGATTCCCAACGTGCGGCCGCGCTTGCCGTAGCGAATCGCGAGCGGAACCGCGAGCACCATGCCGATCACACACGCGAACGGCCAGGCGAGCTTGTTCGCAAGGCTGATCTCCAGCGAGCCGAGCGTACTTCCGCCGATGCCCTGCGACTTCAGCGCATTGATCTGCGTGCTCAGCGCTTTACTGTTCATCGTCCACGAATCGCTATTGATGTTGGAAAGAAACTGCGCGGCCGTTTCGCCCAACGGTAGACCGATCTCGATACTCTTGACGTGCTGCTGGCTCGTGACGTCGCCCTTGAGGTTATAACGCGTGTCGATAACGTCGTGCAGGATCAACACGGAGCCGTCGACGGTCGCGGTTTTCGCCTGTAATGTTTCGTTCCACGGCCCGAAATGCGCCGGCTTGAAGATCTGCACGTCGAGCATCGTTTTGTTGTCGGGTTCGACTTGCGTGACGTAAAAAACATTTCCGGTATCGGGATCTTTGCGGAAGAACTGCGGCTCGACGGGAAGCGAATTGGTGTGGTAGATGATCTGATAGAACGTCCGCGTCGAGAGATCGACCGCCTTCGGCGACACGTATTCGTTGGTAAGATAGGCGACGGCGAACATCGCGATCCCGAAGAGTAACGGCGTCGCCGCGATACGCGCGAGCGAGATGCCCGAGGTCCTCATCGCGACGATCTCGTTATCGCCCATCAAGCGCCCCATCGCCAGCAAGCCCGCGAAGAGCGTCGCAAAGGGGAACGCCATCGGCACGGCCTGCGGAATGCGGAAGACCACGAAGCGAAGCACCAAAAAAAACGGCGCGTGTTCGTTGATGATGTAGTCGGCGGCAAGAAAAAAGATGTTGAGCGCCCAGAAGATGAGATATGCGGAGAGCGCAAACGCAAAAGGCCCCAAAATTTCCCGCAGCACGTAGCCGTCGAGGATCGGGAAGCGCGGCAGGGAGAGGTGACGGGGCAGCGGGCGTTGTGCGGTTAGCGAAGCCATCGCGCGCCCAGCAGAATAGCGGAGCTAATTGTTGCGATACGCGGCGAGGACGCGCGCGACGTACTCTTGCGTTTCGGCGTAGGGCGGAATGCCGTGATAGCGGTCGACGGCGCCGGGGCCTGCATTATAGGCGGCAAGAGCGAGTTCGGTATCGCCGCGGTAGCGCGCGAGCATGGCGTGCAAATAATGCGCGCCGCACGAAACATTTTGCTGCGGATCGAAGGCGTCGGTGATGCCGCAGTCTTCGGCGGTGCCGGGCATGAGTTGCATGAGCCCCTCGGCACCGACGCGGCTGATCGCGCCGGGGTCGCCGGCAGATTCGGTGAGGATGACCGCGCGAATGAGACGCGCCGAGATGCCCTCACGGGCCGCGGCGGCGACGGCGAGCTGGTCGATTCGCGACGGCGGCAACGACTGCGGCGCATACGGCAAGTAGCCTCCCCCGCCGCACCCGGCGAGGAAGACGACCGCGAGCGTCGCCCGGAGCCAAAATCGCATCGTGAAGGGGTTCGCCGGGCCGGTTCAGCGGCCTTCCGCGAGCGGCAGGGAACGGGCTACGCCTGCGGAGGGCGTGGGAGCGTCGCCCCCCAAGCGCTTACGCGGGCTTCGATCGCGTCGCGGATATCGCGCGTCTGCGCGAGCCGCTCGTCGTGCGAGCCGACGAGCGAGGCGGGGTCGGGGAAGCTCCAGTGAAGCCGTTCGGTGACGCCGGGGAAGATCGGGCAGCGCTCGGCGTTGCTTTCATCGCAGACGGTAACAACGTAATCGAAGAGCCTGCCGGCGGTGAAGAGGTCGAAGACGCGGCGGGTCTCTTTCTGCGAGATGTCGATACCGCGTTCGCGCATCGCTTCAACGGCGAGCGGGTTGAGCGTGCCGGCTTCGAGCCCGGCGCTCTCGGCGACGAGGCGGTCGGAGAAGTGCGCGTTCGCAAACGCCTCGGCCATCTGGCTGCGCGCGCTGTTGTGCACGCAGAGAAAAAGCACGCGGGCGCGGTGGTCGGTCGGAGCGGTCACGATAGCGAGGCCTCCTTAAGCGGCGGTGTAGGTGCGTTCCATGCGCAGCGCAACGTTGACCAGCGCGAGCATGACGGGAACTTCGACGAGCGGGCCGATGACGGCGGCGAACGCTTCGCCCGAGGTGATGCCGAAAAGCGCGATGCAGACGGCGATCGCGAGCTCGAAATTATTGCTCGCGGCGGTCAGCGAGAGCGCCGTGCTCGCACCGTAGCTTGCGCCCATGCGCTTGCCCATCGCAAACGAAATCAAGAACATCGTTACGAAATAGAGAACGAGCGGTGCTGCGATCTGCAAGACGTCGAGCGGGTATTCGACGATGCGATGCCCCTGCAGCGCGAACATCGCGACGATCGTAACGAGCAGTGCGACAAGCGTCAACGGAGCGATGCGCGGCACGAATTTTTCATCGTACCGCGCGGTGCCGATGCGCGGCCGCAGGAACGCGCGTGTGAGTGCCCCGGCAACAAACGGCAAGCCGAGATAGAGCGCGACGTTCTTGACGACATCGGCGAACGCAAGATGTACCGCAAGCCCAGGCATGCCGACGAGCGGCGGGAGCACCGCAATAAAGAGCCACGCGTAGGCGGCGTACCCGAATATTTGAAAGAGCGAATTAAACGCGACGAGCGCGGCGGCATATTCGCGATCGCCGTTGGCAAGATCGTTCCAGACGATGACCATGGCGATACATCGAGCGAGCCCAACCATCACCAGGCCGGCGAAGAACGCGGGCTTGTTGTGTAGGAAGATCGCCGCCAATCCGAACATCAGCACCGGCCCGATCGCCCAGTTCTGTACCAGCGAGAGCGCGAAGAGTCGCACGTTGCGCAGGACTGCCGGAAGTGCTTCGTAACGCACGCGTGCGAATGGCGGATACATCATCGCGATCAGCCCGATCGGGACGACGACTTCGGGAAGATGCGCTCCGAATGCTCCGAGAGCGACGCCGAACGCCATCGCCGCAAGGATCCAGAACGTGAGGTAGCGATCGAGAAAAGCGAGTCGTTTCACGCATGCACCGCGATCGGCAGCGTGCGTTCGAGCGCGCGCTCGATTCGTTCGCGCGCCCCGGTCGCGAGGCGGTAAAAGCCCCAGGTTCCGCGCCGCTCACCGTTCACGAGGGCGGCATCTTTCAGGATTTTCAAGTGGTGCGAGATCGTCGACTGGTTCAGATCGAAGCCCGCGGTGAGATCGCAGACGCAGACCTCCGCCTCCGCGCGAGCGAGCGTTGCGAGAATACGCAGGCGCGCCGGGTCGGCGAGCGCGTGGAAGAGCGCACATTCCGTGCTGAGATCGCCTGCATAGAGGTTCGGTTCGGGGGCGCAGCGTTGGATCGACATCGCTCGATGCTAGAGGTTGAATCGATTTTTGTCAATCCAGGCCTCTCCCGAGGGGCGTATCCCCGGCGAGTTTTTTCCAAGGTTTGTGCGTTTCGATAATCGGGTATAAAAGAAAGACGACGTGCGTGTACGCACGACGTTCGATGTAGGAAAGTAGATCATGAAAACTCGTTTATTCCATCTTTTCGCGACGTTCGCGCTCGCATTCACCGCCATCACCGTTCCGTCGATCGCCTCGGCGAAGACCTCGACGTTCTACGGAATCACGTTGCATGTTTCGACGACGAACATTAAGGTGCGCAACCCGCACACGGGGCAGGTCTTGAGCTTCGAGATTCTCCCGAAATTCGACCAGGTCTTCTCCGATGACGGGAAGACGACGTACCAAATGAAAGCCGTGAAACCCGGCCGTTACGTCGGCATCATTTACGATCAGCGTGCGTTCGGCATGCGTCATGCGGACCGTATCTACTTGCTCAATAACGAAAACGAGCGCATCGGTAAGCAGTAGTTTATCGGCGTAACAAAAGGTGCGCTGCGGCGGCTTACGCGAATAGCGTCGCCATGCTACGCATCTCCGTTGTCGCCGCACTCGTCGTAGCGTTGGCGCTGCCCTTCGGGGGAGCGCTCTCCGCACGTGGGTACCACCACTACGATCGCTTCAAACCGATCCGCTGCGGCACCGAACTCTGGGCGATGAAAACGCTCCGCGACCGCGATGCGGCGCACATCAACTTCGCGCCGCACGCAACGACCATCGGCTGGCTCGCCGCGCAGCCGGCGCCGCGCGATCCCGACCTCGTGTCGCATCGCCTCGCCCCGGTGGAGACATCGGTGTGGCGCGTGCGCGCGCAACTCGTCGGCTATCGTATCGAAGCCGACGGCGATTATCATCTCGTTCTGCGCGATCCGCACAGCGGTGCAACGATGATCGGCGAGATTCCGATTCCGCGTTGCGTTGCAAGCCGCGGCGCGCAGTATGCCGCGTTGCGAACGGAGGTCGACCGCATCGGTCACCACCCCGCTACGCGATTTTGGTGGTGGCTCGATTACCACGGCGCGACACCCCCGACGATAACGGTCTCCGGGGTCGGCTTTTTCGATCGCATTCACCAACAGGACGGCGTCGCACGCAACGGCGTCGAGTTACATCCGGTGCTCGGCGTCAGCCCATAGCCTTCGCCGAGCACGAATATTGCGCGACTTGCGGCTCAGGACACTAGAGCCCTAGCGGGTAGGCTTCCTCGCCGTGCAAGGCGATATCGAGCCCCTGCTCTTCACCCTCAGGCGGCACTTTCACCGGTGTGATGAGGTTGATGAGCCAGAGCATGGCGAACGTGAACACGAACGCGTAGGCGCTGCACAGCACGGCCGCGGTCACTTGTTTGCCGAAAAATGCAACGCCGCCGAAGAGCAAACCGTTGGCGCCGCTGGGGTTCCATTGCGTCGATGCGAAGACGCCAAGCAAGATGATGCCGAGAAATCCTCCGACACCGTGTACGCCCCAAACATCGAGCGCATCGTCCCATCCTAACCGGTTCTTGAGTGCAACTGCATAGTAGCAAACGAAGCCGGCTGCAAGGCCGATGATGACGGCGGTGACCGGAGAAACGTAGCCTGCGGCGGGAGTGATCGTCGCAAGCCCGGCAACCGCGCCGGTGAGCAGGCCGACAAACTTCGGCTGTCGCCCGTACGCCCACTCGATGAGCAGCCACGCGACCGCCGCAAAGGATGCCGCGACATCGGTGTTGAGGAACGCGGTTGCCGTGGCGGCGTCGACACGCAGTTCGGAGCCGGCATTAAAGCCGTACCAACCAAACCAGAGCAGCCCGGTGCCCAGAGCGATGAGCGGCACGTTATGGGGTTTGTTCTCGATAACCGTCCGTCGTCCGACGTAGAGCACCGATGCAAGTGCGGCGAAGCCGGCCGACGCGTGTACCACGATGCCGCCGGCAAAATCAAGCACGCCCCACTGGGCGAGCAGCCCCTGCGGGCTCCAGATCATGTGCACGAATGGAAAGTAGACGAAAATGAGCCAAGCGGTAAGAAACCAGAAGTACGCTTTAAACGTCACGCGGTTGGCGAAAGCACCGGTAATCAGCGCGGGCGTGATGATCGCGAACATCATTTGGTATGCAACGTGCACGACGAGCGGAATGCCGGCGTTGTTGCCGGTGAACATCGTCTGCAGCGTCACTCCGTGAAGAAACGCATACGTGAATGGGTTGCCGATAATACCGTGCCAGTCGGGGCCGAAGCTCATCGAATAGCCGAAGGCAAACCAGAGAACGGTCGTCCATCCCAGCGACATGAAACTTTGAATCATGATGCTGAGCACATTTTTACGCGCGACGAGACCGCCATAAAAAAACGCGAGCCCCGGCGTCATCAGCATGACGAGGCTCGCGCAGAGTAACATAAAGCCGGTATTACCAATGTTGACCGGCATCGTAGCAGTTGGCATAGGCACCTCCGGAAGAATAGCAGCAGCAGGGTGCTACGCCCGGAGGCGGCGTACTCCTCCGAATACCGCGCTATTTCAACGGTGTCGCCGAGCGGACGTTCGAATTGAAGCGGCCGAACGTTGCCGGATATTCGCGGAACAGGTTCTCGAGCGCGGTAATGCGCTCGGCGTCGCCGGGATGATCGGAGAGAAATTCCGGCGGGCTCGTCATGTTCGTGTTCTCGAAACGGCGGAAGAGCCAGACCATGCCCCACGGATTCATTCCGGCGGCAGCACACGTAAAGGCACCTTTGTGGTCGGCGTTCTGTTCGACCGTGCGCGAAAAACGCAGGCTCTCGAGCTGCGTTCCGATACCCAGCACCGTGTTGACGACGCGGTTGTTCCCTCCTCCGAAGAGTAAGTCGGCGAGCGTTGCCATGAGATCCAAGCGCTGGTTTTTCTGCATCAGGTTATAGACATCGTGGTGGATATCGTGCGAAGTTTCGTGGCAGAGCACGCCTGCGAGTTCTTGCTGGTTCTGTACGAACGTCATCAGCGAATCGGTGACGTAGACGTTGCCGCCGGGAACGGCAAATGCGTTGGGTTGGCTCATGTGAACGAGAAAAAAATGGAACGGAAAATCGTACTGCGGGTCGGCGACCTTCGCGATGCGCGCCGCGATCGGGTTGAGGATGCGATAGTAGGGCGACGCGTGAAGGATCACGCCTTGGTTTTGCAGCGTCTGGTATTCCTGTTGGCCGACCTGCGCCTCCCACTGGTGTTCGGTAAGCGCCGCCGCGGGCGAAGCGGCTCCGACGACGAGCGCCGCCGCGAGCAGCGCGGATCCAATCCATCGATTCATCCAGCAACCTTCGGCTCGCCACTGCCGGAAGGCTCTTTCCTCACAGACGTGTTGACATATCACGATGTAATGATATAATGCTGAGGATGGCACGCGCTCAGGTTCAACCGCAGCCCGTTTCCCCCGCGCTCGCCCCGGCCGACGAGCTCGGCTCGGCGCTCTACGCGCGCTTCTTCTCCGGCCTCGCCGACGAGACGCGGCTGCGCATCGTGCGCCTGCTGCTCGAGGGGCCGAAAAGCGTCGGCGAACTGGTCGCCGCGCTGGGGATCGCGCAGAGCCGGGTGAGCAATCACCTCTCATGCCTGAAATGGTGCGGCTACGTCCGCACGCAGCGCAGCGGTAAATACGTCATCTACGAACTCGGGGATCCACGGATCGCCGAGATCGTTGCGCTCGCACAAGGTGTCGTCGCGCGCAACGCCGCGCACATCGAAGCCTGTACGCGGTTAGGCTAGTGTCCGTCGCCGCTACGCTCGCCCGCGCCGTCGCGCGCACCTTCACCGAACGGCCGTGGAGCAGCGCACTGTTGGTCGCTCTCGGCGGTAGCGCGCTCGCGTTTTTCTATGCAATCGCTCTACCTGCCGAGCGCTATGGAGCGTTCGCACTTGGCGCGCTCGCCTATCTGACGCCGGCCGAAGCGCTCGCCGCCATTATTATCGGTTACGGAACGACGCTCGCCATTGCAATTAATCTCGGCAGCAATGCCGCGCGCGGAAGCGATGCGCTCACCTTCGGCGGTGCACTCGCAGCGCTGTTGCCGAGTAGCCTCTGCTGCACGACCCTGATCCCCAGCGCGTTGGCAGCACTCGGCGCAAGCGCACCCGTCGTGCTCCATACCACCGGTCGCTTTCAGGGTTTTTTTGCCGCCTACAGCAATGCGTTTATCGCCGTTGCGGTTCTCGCGGTTCTTGCCGCTCTTTGGCTCGCCGCGCGCAGCTCGCGCAACGCATGCCCGCTACCATCTTCAAAAGGACGCCCACAATGAAATCACTGCTCTTCGCAATCGCCGCGATCGCGCTTGCAGCATCGCTCGCACCGGCACGCACGCTCGCCGCCGTTCCCTCGATCGCCGTCGGGTATCCGGCGCCGAATTTCCAGTATCGTCTTCTCGACGGCAAACGCTTATCGGCGAAGAGCCTGCGCGGGCATCGCTACCTGCTCTGGGTGATGGCGACCTGGTGTCCGTCGTGCGTCACCGGCGCGCACGCGCTCGCCGCGCACGCCGCGCAATTGCGACGCGAGGGCTTTCGCATCGTGCAGTTAGAGGCGGCGGGCGATCTCGGCTATCCCGGTCCTTCGCTAGCTTCGATTCGCAGCGGCATCGGCGCAGTTGCTACGCCGCCCAACTGGTATTGGGGGCAGCTCACCGAAGCGCAATCGCTCGCGCTCGACCCGAGCAGCACGCCCGACATCTTTTATCTCGTCGATCGGCACGGGCGCGTGCGCGCGCAAAGCAGCGCTCCGGCCGCGCATCTCGGGCAGATCGCCGCCTTCGCCGCAGGTGCGAAATGAACGCCGCTCCCGATATCGTCGTCATCGGCGCGGGCTCGGCGGGTTTCTCCGCGGCGATTCGCGCGAGCGAACTCGGCGCGAGCGTCGCGCTGATCGGCGACGGCACGATCGGCGGCACGTGCGTGAACGTCGGTTGCGTGCCTTCAAAAACGCTGATTCGCGCCGCTGAGGCGCTCTATTCCGCGCGTGACGCCGCTCGCTTCCGTGGCGCAAGCGGTCGCGCCGCAATCGACGATTGGGCGCAACTTATCGCGCAAAAAGACGAACTCGTCGCATCGCTGCGCAAGGCCAAATATAGCGACCTGCTTCCCGAGTACGAGAACGTGCGCTACATTGCCGGGCGTGCGCGCCTGCGCGCCGAGGGCGTCGAAGTAAACGGAACCGTCCTAACAACCGATAAAATCGTCATCGCG